>NZ_JCACKO010000117.1:64083-256722 GCF_059505445.1 Brasilonema angustatum
CAAACTCGATCAAGCGATCGCCTCTTACCGTAAAGCCTTGCAAATCGACCCAAATGATGCATATGCTCACTATAACCTGGGGAATGCGCTGTACGAGCAAGGCAAACTCGATCAAGCGATCGCCTCTTACCGTAAAGCCTTGCAAATCGACCCAAATTATGCATATGCTCACTATAACCTGGGGTTGGCGCTGAAAAATCAACGCAAACTCGATCAAGCGATCGCCTCTTACCAAACAGCGTTGTAAATCAACCCAAATTATGCAATTGCTCACAATAACCTGGGGAATGCGCTGTACGATCAAAACAAACTCGAAGATGCGATCGCCTCTTACCGTAAAGCCTTGCAAATCGACCCAAATGATGCAAATGCTCACAATAACCTGGGGAGGGCGCTGTACGATCAAGGCAAACTCGAAGATGCGATCGCAGAACTGGAAATAGCTGTTCGCCTTGATCCTAGTAGTACGCTGTATCGTAAAAACTTAGAGAATTATAAGATAAAAAGAAGGGCTTTTGGGGGCGTTTATTTGGTGGGTAGAATGTTCTCAGTTATTTAGTATTATTTTGTACTTTTGTCCTTTTCCTCTTTGCTCTTTTCTTTTTTTCCTCTTCAAGTGAAGCAAACTGGAATTTTTTCGCGAATAATTGCGTTGCATAACCCCACCCCGGTTTTGTCTGACGCCAAAACCGCCTCTCCCCTTAGCAACTACGATGTATGTACACACAAGTTCTTGGATTCCCACTCGTTGGCGCAAAACCTCACCCTGCCCTATCGGGCATCCCTCTCCTTAGTAAGGAGAGGGAAAGATTTTAGCGCAGCTAAAAGCGAGGGTGAGGTCAAATCAACCTCGTTGGCGCAAAACCTCACCCTGCCCTATCGGGCATCCCTCTCCTTAGTAAGGAGAGGGAAAGATTTTAGCGCAGCTAAAAGCGAGGGTGAGGTCAAATCAACGCGGAATAAAAGAGATTTGTGTATCTCAGCAGCCACTAACCATTACCATTATTAATCTGACGCTGTAACTGTTTCAGCGTTTGATACATCTCTGGTAAGCGGCTGAGAATAGCTGACACCTTCAAGTACTGTTTGTGCGGTAGCGCTGGACTTCCAGAGACAATTTCACCTGGTGCGATATCATTATGAATACCAGCTTTTGCAGATGCGATCGCCCTATCGCCAATCTTCACCTGATTGGCAATTCCCGCCTGTCCAGCCAAGATAACACCATTGCCAACTTTCACACCTCCGGCTATACCAACTTGACCTGCCAATGCACAACCAGCACCTATTTGGCAACCGTGACCGATTTGCACTAAATTGTCAATTATCGTATGGCGACCTATCCGTGTTTCTCCTACGGCTGGGCGGTCAATAGCACTATTACAGCCCACTTCTACATGATCTTCTAAAACAGTGTAGCCGGATTGTTCCATTTTTACCCAACCAGTGGAACTGGGAACAAAGCCAAAGCCTTCTGAACCAATGACAGCACCACTGTGAATCATACAATCTGCACCAATACGAGTCCGTTCGTGGATGGTGCAATTGGCGTGCAAAGTTGTGCGATCGCCTATCTTAACATCTGGATAAATTACCACATTAGGATGAATGCACACATCATCGCCAATTTCTACTCCCTGCTGAATCACAACATGAGCACCTACATACACTTGTTGCCCAATTTTTGCTGTCGGGTGAATAACTGCAGTCGGATGAATTTCTGGAGTCGGACGCCAGGGTTTATAAAATAATGCGATCGCTTTGGCAAATAACAACCGTGGTTCTGGCGTTGCAATCCAAACAATACTCCGTTCTTGTGCTTGTGCCTGTAATGTTTCATCTGCAGGTAAAATTAAAGCACTAGCATTCGTCTTGCTAACCATCGAAGCAAATTTTGCTCCTTCAATGTAGCTGAGAGCACCCGTTGTCGCTTCATCAACTGGTGTAACCCCTGTAATTTCTGGGTCATTTTCTTTATTGAAACAGAAGCTATTGCAGGAGCCGCTATCACCAAGTTTTTCTACAATTTTACTGAATTTCATGGTTATTTTTCAGGAGTCCTTGAAATATAGGCAAAATAATTGTCGCTTTTTCTTAAGATTATGTTGTTTGCACGTAGATGAATAATATTTAACATTTTCGTAAGATGCACACAGATAAACACAAATAAATATTCTGCGTAATTCTGTGTGCATCTGCGGTTCAAAACATCCTACAACTATATATAGCCGTTGCCAGGTAGATTAGGACATAGAACTTATGAGAAAAAACGGACATCACCAGACTTTCACACGCCTGTTTCCTGCGATGCACTGAGCTTGTCGAAGTGTTCCCTGTTCCCTGTTAAGCGTTCCCTGTTCCTTACTATATTTACAGGCAGTCTTGGCGTGACTTATCACCTCTAAAAAAAATTGAAGAATTACCAAAGTTATTACTTCAATAATAAATAATAGAGTTGACCATTGCCGCCAGTGACACCAGCGCGATCGCCAGCTAATTTGCCAGTTCCCATAAAATAATCAACTCGTCCTGGTCCTTTAATAGCGCTTCCTGTATCTTGATCAAGTACATAGCGGCTCACAGTACGATACGCAAGCTGTCCATACTCAGTGGGAAAAGGTACACTGGTGTTAATCAGCGCTAATGCTCCTGGAGGCATAATAGATTTATCAGTCGCAATAGAACGTTCTGCTGTGACTGGCACGCGAATACTTCCTGTAGCCGCTGTACCACCAGTTTCCTGGAAGAAGACAAAGCGTTTCCAGCGCGGCAGATAAATATCCATCTGGTTTGGGTTCTGCTGAAAATACTGAGTCATAACTGGTAATGTTAAACCACTCAAGGGAAGTTTGCCATCTTTCGCCAGTTCTCGCCCTATGCTTGTCCACGGGTAATCTGTTGCACCTCCATAACCCACAGATGTTGTCGTACCATCAGTTAACGTGAGTTGGGCAGAACCTTGAATTTGAATCATGTACGCATCAAAGCGATTGGCAAACCAAAATAACTCCAAACCACGTAACCGGCTTCTATCCCCTTGTAAACCATCTTTTCCTTCTAAATCAACCCGTTTTGGATGTGGTTTCGCCCATCTCTCAAAGTCGGGTGGTCGTCGATAAATGGGATACTGATAGACTGGTGTGCGTACGCGACTGGCGGTATATACAGGCTCGTAATAAGCAGTAAACGTCACGTTACCATTGTGATCTTTTCCAGAAGACTGGTAAAAGACAAACTCCTGACGAATAGCAGCTTGCAGTTGTGCTGGTGAATCATAGCTAACAACCAGCTGGCGGAAACGCAGCAAACTACGTCGGACGCGATCAAGGGTAATCCCTCGAATCGGATAATTTCGATAAACTGTTGCAGCCTTATTAGTTGTTAAGAAAGACAAGCTGTTATCTATTGCTGCTAAGAGTGCCTTGCGATCGCCTCCTTTGCCATTTTCACCCCAAATTTGCTCATCCCAACCCAAGCAATTGTATGAAGAGCTACAGATTGTCCCCACATTTACAGGCGTTAATGCTGATATAAGGTGTCTAAATTGAGTGGGTTTTGTTATTGGCACTGGTACTGGCACTGGCACTGACACTGGCAAAGTCTCAGGTTGGCTTGGGACTGGTATTGGTATCGGTGATAAGTCAGGAACCTCAGCAAAAACTGAGCAAAGTGGAATAAAAAGAGCAACTCCTAGACTCAAGAAAAATAAAGTAAGCGTTTTTCTCATGATTTAGGTAAATCTTTCCACACTAGAGCAAAAAATGGGTTTTACCCGAATAGCTACAATCCGAGACAGACGCACGACTATGTACTCAGGACTAAATATTTTTGATTGGTGCCCGGATATTGTCATTAGAAGCAGACTTCGGCACAGGTTCGCCACCATACCACTTCTAAAATTTTTGAATTGTTGGAAAACGAGTTTTTTCACGGTGAGCATTTTCCACTAGAAGGTATACGGTGTACTGATTTGGTCTTTTGGGCATCACGTTAAATCATTTGGAACACATTCAACTGATTGTTAACCACGCAACCCTCGAATGGGAAGAGAAAGAGGGAGAGAACAAGGGTAATACCGTTTCACTTTAAGGTTGATACAAATGGGAAGCAGGGAGCAGGGGGCAGGGAGCAGGGGGAAAGAATTAGAAACTAATCATTTGTATCAGGGATTTCGTGAAATGGTGTAAGAAATTGTTCCATTCTCCTACTGCTTCATTTCCTTGTCCTTGTAGCTTTTGACGATTGTGATCCCACTAACAGTTCCCGAGAAAGTGGGGAGTAGAGAATTTCGATTTTCTTCAGAGGGCATCTGGGTGTAAGCTTGTACAAAGTTGAATAAAAAGAGACACCATTGAATAGCGTCTTATGTCAATAATTGCTCTTAGAGCATGGTATCTAGAGAATTATGAGCCGATTCCAGAATTGGAAAAACGTCCGCCGGATATTCGCCTCAGTAAAAAAAGCCTGCTGAAATCAGGGCTAAGAGCGGACTTCTTGGAAGAGAGTCAGGAAGTCAGAAAATCTCTATGGTTCGGGCGCTATCTAGAAGGAGAAAACGTTGAATTTTATGTTGAAGGTAGTGGTGGTTATTGTGTCGCGAATATTGATTTAATAAGTCACGAAATATATTTCACCAAGCAGGCTGTGTTAGCGCAGTTAGAACCCACAATTTTTTTGTGCTATCAAACTGAGTATTCAGTTGCAAGTGAGGCTTTACGAGAAGGACTGCTTCAGAGTTTGGAGATTTTAAACTTGCGATCGCGTTTACCTCTATCTTTAGTGGAGTCTTACCGTCCCAAGGAAGGTTCTGTACGACTCAGCCGAACAATGATGCGAAAAATTCATAGAAGTTTGTTGTTTATTGCTGACACGACACCTATTACTAAAATTGACGGTAAAGAGACGGATCTGCTACTTCCTAGCCCATATGTCTGTATTGAAATTGGTTATGCTATTCAAAGTAAGCGCTCTGAACATATTCTACTAGCCCAAATGGAACGCTCAGATATAGCAGGGCAGTTTCCTTTTGACTTACCACCATCACAAATTTTGCAATTTCGAGACACTAAAGAACTCAGTAAAATCTTGCCTCAAACCATTGAAACCCACCTAGCAAGATTTAAATTATTTGCTTGATAACGCTATTAATACCAATTCTTCATGATAGCTTGCCCGTAAAGTGCCATACATGCACTTAATGTTTATTAAACGTATGCGCAAAGCGCAGGCTACGCCAACGCAGTCGCCTTAGACGCGCAGCGGCGTGCCGCAGGCTAGAACGCCAAGAATGAAAAAGTAAGTATTAAGTGCAAGTTTACAGAGAATTTGTACAAGTATAAAACGCTGCATCAATAAGCAAGTCTTAAGGTGATTTCTATGAAAAAATTTACCGATGGAGGTAAAATGTACTCTTGATGCGAAGGAAACACGAGAAAGCATTTTGGATACCTTAGCTCCAGCAGGCGCACTCAAAGGATTAACATCATCGTATATCGAAGACTTGCGATTGGCAGCATCGAAAATGAATGGAGTAGAACGTCGGGCATTTATCAACAGAAACTATTCAATCTATGGCTAAACTTTTTGAATCCATCACTGAAGAACTGCAAGAATTTATTGAAGCTCAACACCTTTTCTTTGTAGGTTCTGCACCCTTAAGCTCTACTGGTCATGTTAACCTTTCTCCTAAAGGTCTAGGAGGTTTTCGCGTTCTTTGTCCCCATCGTGTAGGTTACTTGGACGTTACAGGTAGTGGTAACGAAACCTCAGCCCATCTGCAAGAAAATGGGCGAATTACTTTTATGTTTTGCGCTTTTGCTGAACCCCCGAGTATTCTCCGTCTCTACGGTAAAGGATACACAGTTATTCCCAGTTCGCCAGAATGGAAAACTCTGTATCCCTTGTTTTCAGAGATTCCCGGAGCGCGTCAAATTATTGTAGCGGATATCTCAAGAGTGCAGACCTCCTGTGGTTTTGGCGTACCACTTTATGAATATAAAGGACAGAGGGAGACTTTAGTCAAATGGGCAAATAAAAAAGGTGAAGCCGGACTTAAAGAATATCATCAGCAAAAAAATCTGGTCAGCATTGATGGTTTAGCAACTCCATTGAGTAAGTCATGAGACTTAGGAAAAGTTTTGGCTCTCTTATTGGCTGATTTTGGCGCAAAGGTAGTTGTATGCGATCGCATAATGTGCTTGTCTACTTATTGATATTTATCTCTTCTTATTGACAATATGCTTTTCCGCTGAGATCCAAAGGGAGTCAACGCTTTTATAATGATCGCCACATACATAAATTAATTTACACTTACAAAAGCTATATCCGAAATAGACCATTTAACAGTTGTATTTAAAATTAAGTTCTAAAGAAAGCTAGGAAAACTTCTGAAAGTTCACTTTCATGTGTGCCATGTTATCAATGACACACTCATTTTCATTCCTATGTGTCATTGTTCTGCAATATTATGCAGACAATTAAGGTACATATTTTCAACATAAATAAAACTACTGAATGAATAATAGTGTTGTGAAAAAAAAAGTATGTTCCATGGTAACCACAATAAAAATCTCACCCATATCTCAAGAAAAAACAGTTCAACGACAACAGTTAGATAATATTGAGTTGCATGATTCTCAGCGAGCTTATTTTTTCCAAGAAGTGATTGAAGGCTTACAAGACGGTATTTTGCTCTTGAACGAGACAGGCGAATTGATTCATGCAAATACATCTGCTTCTAGTATCGTTTCTGAAATTAATCAAGGCAGATCCAACTCAAATTGTATACCACCTGCTATCTGGTGTATTTGCGAGACATTATTAGAAAACCGTAGTATGATAGCCAAAAAAACTATGATTCTATCTCATGAAATTGTAGTAGATAGGTCAAAAGTTTTCTGTGTTCGTGCCAGATGGCTTTATTTAGAAAAGTGTAATAGTTCTTATCTTTTAGTGATCATGGAAAACAAATATGAGTCATTGAAAAATATTGCCATTGTAGAAGTAACCAAATACAAATTAACACCACGAGAGGCAGAAATTTGGTATCTTTATAGAAGAAAGTCTAGCTATAAAGAAATTGCCGAGCAACTTTACATTTCTATGAATACAGTGAAAAAGCACATGAGAAATATTCATGCAAAGCGACAAGCATTTTTAAATTGTGAAGATTAAGCCTTTGAATTATGAATTTTATATATAAAAATAAAATAGGGAGATTCAAAGCGTTTTTTATTTTGGCTTTTATACCAATTCTATGTGAGGCTGCACATTATTTCGACCCCTCCAAACCTCCCCAAACCTGCGGGGAGGGCAGTTAACGGCGATGCGGTTATTTCTATGCATCTTCATATGAAAATGGTATTACAGGTATCTCCTTCACAAGACACTGCTTTGTTAGCTGTTTAACTCAGCCGTGGTGTAGGGCATAGGCTATGTCTATCTTGAAGGGGCAATCATCGCAAAGGTGACAGATTAATTTTTTTACATACTTGTGTTTACTGGTGGTTTGATAGTTCTTGATAAAAAGAGTACCCCCAAGGGTACTTTCTGACTGTATGATAATCGTTTATCATGTACTCACTACAAAAACGGGATATTTGATACAAAAGTGTCATTTTGAGTAAAGTAAAGATGCTTAGTTTTTGAGGGTTTTCAAAAGGTGAAATTTCCGAAAGGCTTTGTTTTTCTGCATAACACTCAATCTGACATTTTTCTATTTTTTTCTAAAATATGTATATCAATCTGTGCTTTTACAAAATAGATATTAATTGCAACTAAATTCCTAACAAGTTGTGCATTTCAAAATAGCTTCCTTCTCACTACAAGATCACCTATTCTCTTGTTGGCGTTCTTGATGTGCCAACGCCCTTACTTCCGTGTAGGTTTGGTTGTATGGGTAACCTACGCACTCTTGGTATACCTGCGGCACGACAAGAGTGAACGTTAAATAGGTATTTTTAAAATGGCATTAGTATGACACATCATTACCATAATTATCTTACCAAAAGGTTCGACATAAGATTATGGACTATGAGGTTTGCTCTTTTGTGAAGAGTTACAAGACCTAAAATGTTTATATCGTTTTAACCAGGACAATCAAGAATTTTTTTTTGTTTTTCAGTTTGTTTACAGAGATTTAGGCACTTTTTGTTGGCGAAGTAATTCATTGTACATCTTCCGTTTTAAATCTTCATTACCTTGAACCTGTGTCGTAATTGTGTTGTATCTATCAATTGAAAGGCCATTATCTTCAACCACTTTTTGATAGCGTTGGCAGTAATTAACCGCAATATCTTTTGCTTTACCAGGAAGACCATTTAAACTATTGTTATCGTTACAAACAATCTTTGGAACGTCTCCGGCATTCATAATTTTTTTTATTTCGTCAAAGGCTTGTTGACGCTCAGGTTCCATTTTTAACATAGCTCTAGCATAGTTTCTAAGTTCACCAGGATTAATTCCTTGTGGAGCTTGAGCATCGGTTTTTGAACTCAAAACTAAAGTACTAGAAACCAAACTGGCAGTTGCAACGATGCCCACAAATAAAGATTGGGCAAGTATGGGAATTAGACTAACTTGGAAAAAATTCTGGTAAGATCTTTTCATTTGTTTGATGAAACAACTACAGTCGGGATATCTTAATCACTGTGAATTATTTTATGAGTGAGAAGTTCCAGAAAACACTCAAACAAGAAATGTTTATTTTTTTTGTTAAGTTCTTTTATAGACTTGACAAAGCTCTATGACTTTACTCTGTAGTGCGGACATCTCTGAAACTCCTTGTTTGAGACTAACTTCTAAATCTAACAGTATAGGTAAACTGGCAATAAGTTGCTGTACAGAAACAGATTGAATTTCTTTCTGTAGATAGTAAATGCGATTGGGGTTGCCTATCTCCGCAGCTTTAGCAATAACTTGTGAATTGCGCTCACCACTTTCTACCATGAGCTTGACCGATAACCAAGTGCGAAATTGCCCAATCAGGGTGGCAACTATTCGCAAAGGAGGTTCACAAGCATTAATAAGATCGATTAATATCGCTAAAGCTCTAGCTGTGTCTCCTGTTCTAATTGTTGCGGCTAATTGTAGGCTATTTTGAGTTGTATTTCGGACTAACTGAGTAACGCTGTCTGTATCCAAAGGTTGATTGCTGCCTTCAGCGTAAAGTCGTAATTTCTCCAACTCATTGTAGAGAAGGCGTGTATTATTGCCTACAGCATCCGCCAACATCTCTACACTTGATCGAGTTAGTTTCACCCCCACTGTTTGAGCAGCTTGACTGACAGACTGCATCAGTAGTTCCGTCTTCCAAGGCGGAATTAAAGAAAATTCTTTGAATTCAGCAAATTTTTTCAGAATTTTGGTTGATTTGAGGCGTTCATCTGGTTTGTGACTACTGGTGAGTAACAAATATGAATTTTCGGGAATGACAGGCAAAGTTCGCTCCAGTTCTGATAACACATTATCTGAGGATTGCTGGCAGAGGGTAGTATTGGCAAGCCATACCAAACGTCCGCCAGTGCCAAAAGGTGGTGTCATCACTTGATTTAATCCTTGAATCGGCGCATCAGGTAAATCTGGAGGTAGTACTGTGTAATTAAAACTTGTCCACAGGGGATCTAGGATGCGATCGCGCACAAGAGCGATCGCCTTTCCTATCGCAAAATCATCCTCACCCCAGTAAAAGTAGACTGGCATAGGGAACCTCACTGTTGTTAGAGAAAGTAGATGCAATCAGGCCAGAGTAGTCATTATTTATAATATTTCTTTGTGTTCCTTATTTTCCTGATCACCCTACCACCTCAAAAAAGCTAAATACTTTTTAAATTGCTGATTTAATGCAGGTGATTTTGCCTACAATCAATAAGCGTGGAGTTGGAGGATATGAACGTTGGACGACAAATATCAAATTTACTTAAATCGTTTAGTGCGGATGACGCTAAGCGAAGCATACAAAACTCAGGTCCAGCATATCCAGACATCTTCTAAATTTCAGCCGCATTCAGATCAAGGAAGGCAAGCAGTATCTTTTCCTGGCTATACAGTGATCACCCCACCTTGGAAAGAAGAAACAGACAACTCTACTTTCTACGCACACTTACAGGATTACCAACAGGAACTTTTACAGCTAAGAGTCAACTCTGATTGGATCGTGCTTGTACCTCCTGCAAGCTTTCATTTGACTTTAGCGGACTTGATTTGGGACAGTGCTTACTATGATGCTCGCGAAAAAAACCCAAAATTTGAAGAACATCTACGCTCTTGCTTTAGGGATATTTTTAAGCAGTATCAACAATCGAAGCAAAGGCAAACTCACCCCATTCGCTGGCAAATTCAGGGACTGGTGGTAATGCCAAGGGCTATAGGCGTTTGTTTGATACCTCAGGATGAAGCGTCCTATGAGCAAATTGTTAACTTGCGTCGAGCAATTTATCAAAATTCCAACTTGATGGCCTTAGGGATTGAGCAACATTATCACTTTAGCGCTCATGTGACATTAGGCTATTTTGGAGAAATTGCGCCCAATCTAGACTACGAAGAGCTTGCTAGGATGTTTTCTCAGTTGAATCAGCAATGGGCAGAGAATTCCCTGGTATTGAGCATAAACCGTGCCGAATTACGGAAGTTTGACGACATGACGCGCTATTATCGCGAACCAGACTGGCCAATTTTAGATTTTTGAAATAGAAATACTCAGCATAGTCCCCATCCAAATCAAAGATTTGGATGGGTAAGCAAAACCAATATAAAAACGAATTAGCTAACTTCTATGTTCTCTTTGTTGTAACATTACCCAGCCAATGACAACAAGAAGCGCACCAACGGCAAGAAATCCCAAATCCCAGGCTAACTGATTCGGTCCTGGTTTTACATGATGGATGCCAAGAATATGATGGTCAGTAACTCCTTCTACCAAGTTGAACAGCCCAGCACCGATAAGTATGGACCCAAAGTAGATGTTGGATGACCAAGGAACATCTTCACGCCGTCCTGCCCGCCATAGCAACACCACTCCAATCACAGTCATTATCCAATCAAAGGCGTGAAATAATCCGTCCCAGATTGTATTCATATCTATATTAGACATTGTGGTCAGAGGTCGAATGTTACTCAACATATGATGCCACTGAAGAATCTGATGCAGTACAATGCCATCAAAGAAGCCACCAAGACCTATACCTAGGAAAATTCCAGCAACAATCAACGGAACCGGTTGGTTGCTCTTTTCACTTTTTGCCTCCATTATTAACCTCTCGCTACCGACTTTTCACTTCACCATAGAACTCTATTTTGAAAGCAATCTTCTACCTTTAGACTAGTACTGCGGTGGAATTCAAAGCAGACTATTTCTTGCTAGTATCTACCGTGATAGTGGATATTAATGTATAAAACAGCAATTTTCAAATGACTATTTACTTTTACAAGGTTTGGCAGCCCTACGGCTGTTTTTCCAATTTTTCTCCTCATGGAATCGTCATGCAAGACATCTTTTGGTCAACAGTTGAGCATTATTATCAAGCTCAAAAGTTTGTTGGAACCTCAGATGCTATGATCATACCTCTTATCCATAGTGCTGAAACACCAGAACTTGCGGCATCATTAGGACGCGACTGCACGCGCCAAGTTCGTTTAGACTGGGAGGAGGTCAAAACTCAACTGATGCGAGAAGCTGTACTCAAGAAGTTTATGACACATACTGATATTAGAGAAATCCTTTTAATGACTGGTGATAACTTGATTGTAGAAAACTCACCAAATGATTATTTCTGGGGTTGTGGTGTAGATAAAACGGGTCACAATCATCTCGGTAGAACCCTTATGAGTGTGCGTGAGGAAATCCGCAAAATACCATCTTTGTCAGTCGTTTCTGATTAGTTTAGGACTTACGCACGAGTTACGAAAGAACAAGAGTGTGAAATTGCGCACTCCTCGTCGCAACGGGTGCAAGTAAGTTATTTTTGCGTAAGTCCTGTACCCATTAAAAGTATAAAGGGCAAGAGTGGCTGGGAAAAGTCTTTGAAAGCTTTAGCAGTAGCTCTACCCGCTTCCGGTGAGCGTCGGGAGTATGTCACGGAGATCACTTTATACTTAAAATCAAAGATATTTTTATGTGAAAAAAATAATAAGTATGTCATGATCTGCTGAACATCAAGGAACTGAAATTTCTAGTTTTGTTGCAAATTATTCAATCCTTGTGATATCTTTACCCCTAATGGTTACTCTTACTTTCAACAGATCTTAGTAACCTTCCATTAATTACTCAAAATCCAATGATGCTAAGGCTTACAGTACTTTTCGGCAGCTTAGGACAAAAAAATAGTCCACCTTAAAACAACATTGAAACGAGCGCAAGAAGGCAGCTATGCAAGCAGCATAAGGCTGTAATGCTGTTCATGCAATTAGCTTTTGCCTATTTATAAGTCAGTCGGTACAAGAAGACTATGTTGAGTTTTGTAAAAAGTATTAAATGACCTGTTTCTATGCAGTTTGCTCATTTTACATCTCGTTATATAGGTTATTCTTTTAGGCTGACTTACTTAAGCGTCTAGTTATTTCTGCCATACTGTACGCCATACTGACTAAATATCGAACACATTAAGATTCAAAGTATCTGTTCTATGAGCAGAATTGCAGGATAAAAATTAACCAAAGCAAAGAAATTTCCGAAAAGGTAACATCAATTCTTTGTGTTGGAATTACGTTGTGTTGAGATATCTCTATTCACTGATATAACCAAGTGATGTTTTCATCTAAACAAGAAAACGAATTTCCTAGCGATCTGTTTTGAGAAGTCTGTGAACTGGAAGTGAATGCCAAACAGAGTAAAAAATGTGGCTGACAAGCTGTATATCTAAAATTCTAACCCCTTAATAGCAGAGGACAACTTGAACACAACCGTTTTGAAGCGAGAATGGTTCTCCAATACAAAAGGAGATATCCTAGCAGGTACTGTAGTAGCGCTAGCGCTGATTCCGGAGGCGATCGCATTTTCAATTATTGCAGGCGTTGATCCAAAAGTTGGGCTTTACGCCTCGTTTTGCATAGCTGTTGTGACAGCTTTTGCGGGAGGACGCCCTGGCTTAATTTCCGCAGCTACAGGAGCGATGGCGCTGTTAATGATCACATTGGTCAAAGAACATGGGCTGCAATATCTGTTTGCAACGACAATTCTAACTGGTGTGATTCAGATTATCTGTGGCTGGCTCAAGCTAGGTCGTCAGATGAAGTATGTGCCACGATCAGTCATGCTCGGCTTTGTTAATGCCTTGGCAATCTTAATTTTTATGGCTCAGTTACCACAGCTGGTTGGGGTACCCTGGCAAGTTTATATCATGCTCGCTGTGGGTCTTGCCATCATCTACTTGCTACCCCGCTTCACCAAGGTTGTACCTTCGCCATTAGTTGCGATTGTGGTCTTGACAGCCTTTTCTATCCTCACGGGGATTAAGGTTCCTACAGTAGGTGATATGGGTGAATTTCCTACTACCTTCCCCTTGTTCAGCTTACCTACAGTTCCATTGACCTTTGAGACACTCTCGATTCTCTTTTCCTACGCATTGCCTTTAGCTGTGGTGGGTTTACTGGAGTCATTGTTAACTGCCTCACTGCTCGATGAACTGACTGATACCCCAAGTGATAAAAATAGAGAAGCTGTAGGTCAGGGTGTTGCCAACATTGTGGCAGGATGCTTTGGCGGGATGGCAGGCTGTGCGATGATTGGTCAGTCAGTAATCAATATTAAATCTGGGGGACGCAGCCGTCTTTCCACCTTATGTGCTGGGGTGTTGTTACTGTTCTTCATTTTGGTGTTAGGTAACTGGGTGCGGCTGATACCAATGGCATCCCTAGTTGCAGTGATGATTATGGTTTCTATTGGAACTTTTAGTTGGTCATCTCTGATGAACGTACACCGGATACCGAGAAGTGAAACTGCTGTCATGATGACAACGGTTTTCATGACCGTACTCACACACAATCTAGCAATAGGAGTTATCGTAGGGGTAGCATTTAGTACCGTTTTGTTTGCCCGCAATATTGCCAAAATTGTGTTTGTAGACACAGTTCTTAGCGATGAGAAAACTCATCGAATTTACAGCATTGCAGGTCAACTTTTCTTTGTATCGGTGGAACAATTTCTTGCTGCTTTTGATTTTAGAGAAGAATTGCAACGTGTAAAAATTGACCTGACTCACGCTCACATTTGGGATCAAGCAGCAGTTGCAGCCATCGATAGAGTTGTGATTAAGTTTCGCAGAAATGGTGTAGAAGTAGACCTCGTGGGACTGAATGAAGCGAGTGCCACATTACTAGAAAAGCTGGCTATTCACGATAAACCAGGCGCGCTAGAAAACTTTAATAACCACTAAATTAAGTAAGTTGGGTTAAAAAATACACCTATGTAACGAAATGTAACATTAGTTAACAGTCTCCACGAATTTGAAGCATATGCAGACTTAATTATACTTAAAAAACGAGGAAAAATGCTGAATTTGCCTTAGATCTGCTTAAGAATAGAGACGTCCGGAGTATCACACGTCATCGAAAACCAAGTCTATGTTAGGACTTACGTACTCGTGACGAAAAATAACGTAGTTATTTTTGCGTAAGTCCTATATGTTTTTGAAATTTTTATGATTTTTATAAAAAAAATACTGTTTCTTTACATAAAATTTGCAAATGAATTTTAGTATGGTAAATGCAGACTACTTGTGTCAGTAAAAAGGCGCTTTAGTAAATATGTAAGTTTTCTTGGCACATCATGATTACAACAGCAGCAAACTACAAAAACCGGCTGCAGAAAAGCCGTTATAGTAGTCGAGGAAGTATTTACTTATTCGCTCCGATGGTTGACTTCAATGTAATGGCTGATGTTGGAGATACTCCTCCTTGATTCAGATGTGCTTATATCTGCTTGGAAATTTAATCATAAACTTAATAATTGAATCTTTGTAGAGTGAAAAGATTTCGCTTTTCCTTTGGAATAACTTCAAAAGATGCAATTAATCTGAAATAACTGCTTTGAGATTTTGATAACTAAGTACCTGAATAAAAATAGCTTGTCGATCTGCTAACTGATGCAAATTGAGAGTTGGATGGTAGATGCTGCTGCGAAACATTAAAATTCAGTTGTTAGTCAGTTCAAAAGATAAAAAAGTGGTTTATTTGATTTCCAAATAGATGTTAATACTGAATACTAGCGACAGAATTTACTTGTGATCAAACAGATTATCTATTGTGCGATTACATCTAACAGTCAAATATTACATACATTTAATAGTTCCTAAAGTTAGAGCAAGATGTTTGATTTTTCAAACATTTTATAAACCTGACTTTAGCTATTATTTGACACTTTTTCGCTAATCTGCAATTAAAAAAAGTAGATGGAGTAATATTATTTTTTCTTAGAAAAAATGCTAATTCTAATGATAGAATTCATTGGAAGTAAGAAATAATTCAAATCAAAAAATATCAAAAAAAACGGTAGTTTAATGGTGTCTACTGATCGAAAAATTCGTCTTCAATACTTAGATGGTATACGTGGTTTTGCCGCTTTATATGTAGTGTTCTCCCATATTTTGCCACACCAAAGTCACAATTTGCCTGCCTGGATTCTTCTAGCGACCAAATTATTGAGGTTTGGATCTATGGGGGTTGCTGTTTTCATCGTTCTTTCTGGATACTGTTTGATGCTGCCAGTTGTACGACAAAAAACAGGTTATATTCCAGGAACATTAGTAGATTACTTTAAACGCAGAGCACGAAGGATTTTACCACCCTATTACGCTACTCTTATTTTTTGTTTTTTAGTAACAGCAGCTATATTTGTTTTAGAAAAACTGACTCACTTTAAATGGCAAACTGTTCCTTACGACTGGTTTTATCCTAACTATTCTTTTGTTGATGTCATCTTACACCTACTACTAATTCATAATTTAACTCCAGGAACGCTAGCACATGCTATTAACCTGCCCTTGTGGAGTGTGGCAGTAGAATGGCAAATTTATTTTTTGTTTCCACTGTTGTTACTACCTTTACTGAGACGTTGGGGTTGGTTATCAGTTATTTTAATTGCTTTTATAATTGGACTGACACCCCACTATTTATTCAATGGTTTGATGGACGTAAGCCGTCCTTGGTTGCTAGGTTCATTTGCTATAGGGATGGTAGCCGCTGAAATTGGATTTTCACAAAAACCTGATTGGATCAGGTTAAGAAAGTCTGTACCATGGTCTGTGTTAGCAGTTATTTTTGCTGGTATTGCTTTTCTAACAGAATGGAAAAAACTAAGATTAGATGCATGGATTTTTGAAAGTTTTGCAGCCCTAGCTGCAGCTTGTCTGATAATTTACTGCACTAACTTTCTTCTTGAAAAAAATACGTTGCCAAAAGGGCTGCGCGTATTAGAATCACCTGTTGCAATCACACTCGGAGCATTTTCTTACAGCCTTTATCTCACTCACGGAGTGATAGTGACGCTAGTGCATCACTTTCTACACGACTTGCAACTATCTGCCATTACGTATACAGTGTTACTGTATCTGGTTAGTGTGGGAATATCGTTAGTATTTGCCTACTTGTTCTATTTAGCTTTTGAACGACGATTTACAACCAATAGAAGACTAAAACACAAATCAATTGACATAAAAACCCACTGATTTTATGCTACTTGAGATTTAAGCTAGAAGTTATTAGCAGTGTTCGCATAACCACTATTGCGCTTTGCACATAAGACGCAGGCAAAGTAGGAGACTTTGCTACTGGTTATGTAGTATTTTTTTTGTGCAAGTAGTGTGTGTTTTGGTAAATCCCATGAAACAGCTCCTCAATCGAGTCTATAGCTGGAAAAAACGCATCCAACGGCTACTTCTGCCGTCAGTGATGGTGATTCTGGCTTCTTTACTGTTTGCTACATCTGCTTGGGCGACTGGTGTGTATGATATGCCAACCATTACAAGTGGTGAACCCACTTGGGTTGTGGATGAAGCTGACGTCATCAGCCGTTTCAATGAAGGTAAGCTTAGCAGCACCCTGGAGAATTTGGCAAAGCAAACGGGTAATGAAGTAAGAATTGTCACAATGCGCCGCCTTGATTACGGTGAAACTCCGGAAAGCTTCACCAAAGCACTGTTTGAAAAATGGTTTCCAACAAAGGAAGCACAAGCAAATCAGACAATATTAATGATTGATACCGCAAAAAACGGTACCGCAATTATAACTGGCGATAAAGTGAAATCTTTGATGCCAGATGATATTGCTCTGAGTGTAGCTTCTGAAACCTTGACGGTACCATTACGGGACGGTGACAAATATAATCAGGCATTTCTAGATGCTAGCGATCGCCTAGTCGCCGTTTTATCTGGTGAACCTGACCCCGGGCCTCCCCAAATCACTGATAACGTACAGGTAAAAAGTACCTTTGCGAAAGCAGAAGATACCAATATCAATAAAGGTAATGCAACTGCTTGGGTGGTAGGACTTTTAATCGCCGCCACCGTTATTCCGATGGCGACTTACTACATTTATCAAGTGTTTCAGCCATCTTCTAATGGATGATGTTCGCTTATTAACCAGTTAATCAGTTATCAGTTATCAGTTATCAGTTATCAACTTCACTGTTCACTGATAACTGTTCACTGTTTTAATCCTGAACATAATCTTGTCCTGTCACTAAAGAAATTTCAGATCGGACAAACTCACGACCCAAATAAGCCGCATGGGTTAACTGAGTCACAGGAGGGGGCTGAGTTTCCTCAAAAATTTTCACACACAACTCTTTTGCCGTTCTTCCACTAAACACAGTCGTGTGAGTGCGTTCCACCTTTTCCCGTGCTGGAATGACCTTGCCAGTTTCTGGATCAACAGCTAAACCACGTTCATCAATCACATTCGTGAAATGCTTGGCATAAATTAATCCTTCCTCCCGATTTAAATAAATAATGAAATACCCACCGGGGTCAAGGTCAATATGACGCTGAGAAAGTTTATCGTCAATTGCCGCCAAGTTTTCAACAGTCAAATCCATAATCACCATAAAAATTAACTTGTCTTAGGGGTTTTTTACCCCTTATAAAGTGTAATTCTTATCTTCCTTACCGTTTGTCACATTTTGGCGATTGTAGCACAAGACCATTGCGGAAAATGCATAACAAAAATTTGTATTAAGGATTGGAACTAGTAAAAGGCAAATCGGCATTTATTGCGGAAATCTCCTGGTGTTCGAGCTCATTCACCTCGCTGATATAATTTCGCAGAATTTGTCCAAGACGAGCATTGTAAAAGCGGTGCAAACTGTAATTGGCAGCTGCAGGGAAACCGCGACGTTTTTTGTGGCGTCCACCAGCACCAGGGTCAAAAATTTGGATACCGTTGGCGATCCCCCACTCTACTGGTGAATAATAGCAAGCATCAAAATGCAAGCAATCTATCTCTTGAAAAGAACCCCAGTAGCGTCCATACATCCTATCGTCCTTAAACAGACAAAAAGACATCCCCACTGGTTGATGATTATCCTGTTCTGTGTATGCCGCAAAAAACACAACTCGATGGCGATAATGTGCGTATAACTGTTCAAAAAATCTCTTTGTTAAGTATTTACTACCCCACCAGCCAAATTTATCACAGGTATCAGCGTAAAACTGATACATCAAAGGAAACAGTGACTGGGGAATTTCATCGCCAGCCAGAGGTTGTAGTCTCAAACCAGCTTTTTCCACTGCTTTGCGTTCACGCTTAATGTTACGACGCTGGTTAGCGTTGAACACTGCCAAGTAGTCATCAAAATTGTTAAACCCAAGATTTTCCCAGATGTAGCTGTGGTGCAGCCAAGGTGTGAAGCCTTGGCGTTCCAGAACAGGACGCCATTGGGGATCTACATAAAGAAAATGACACCCAGAAATACGGTGTTTGGTGCAGAAAGCATCAATCTCGTGCACCATCAATGCCGTGATCTCATCTTCATCTTCCCCTGGCGCGATCAAAAATCGATAGCCTTCAGCTGGCGTAAATGGAGTCATTCCCAGCATTTTGGGGTAATACTTTACACCAATGCGTTGTGCTAAGTCTGCCCACTGATGGTCAAAAACAAATTCGCCAGAACTGTGTCCTTTCAGGTAAAGTGGGGCAGCAGCAATCAGCGTTCTGTCTCGCCATACGGTTAAGTGATTCGGTAACCAACCAGTGCTAGCTGTAGCGCTTTGGGAGGCTTCGAGATTTTTCAGCCACTCCCATTCTAAAAACGGAGTTTTGAGTGGTAATGCCAAAGCATCCCACGCCTCTTGTGGTACTTCAGCAATTTTATTTATCCAAGCGACAGAAGAGCGAGGCTTGAGTTGTTCCACCATTGCGGGTTTTAAAGATACAAAATTTGGCACAAGCTCTATTTAGCCTAATCTAAATCTGTTGATCGTTGCAGCCTATAATGCACAAAAACTTCCAGACTCTACTGTGTGAACTTCCAGCAACTACAGACGGGGAGGCAACTCAAACAAAAATCCGCTACCCTCTACTGTACTCCGTGCAGTAGAACCGCCCAGAATCAACGGACAGATTGTGAGCCAAAATTCATCAATAATCAAATCTAGTTCCAGCATGGAGGTGATACAAGTACCGCCGCCCAAAACAACTAAGCGTTTTATACCTAAAGTAGTTAAGTGTTGTAAAGCTGCATGAATGTCAACTTTTGCCTTTGGTGCTTCAAAAGTCAAAATTAGCTTAAATTCTTGACGTTCTTTGCAAAAAAGGGCTCCTGCTGTTGTCATTACTTACCAACGCAAGACTTGCTGCTGAAAGAATCGTATTTCCGGATTGAGGCTAGCAGAATGTGTAATAAGTATATGGACAGGTTGGGAAGGCTTCCCGCGTGAATTCGTTGTTGCAGCAGTTGTGGGTGCGATACAGTTAGGGTTGTACCGTAAGCGCGTAGAGTACCAGCACCGAATAAAACAGCATCTGAAGCAGGCAATTTGCTCCTCCAGGTGTGCAATGTCCGTCTTGGAACCAAACCGAGCAGGCGATGCTGCAAAGCAGCCGCTACGCGATCGCCTGACATCCGCTATTTTTTTGCCGTCTGCACTCATCGCCAAAATCACAGTGGTATATGGGCGATGTTGTACCATTGGGTTGGTCTGATAATTTTTGTTTTCTGTACAAAATGCTGATTTTCAAAAATAGTGATATAGGAAACCTCCTCTCTCCCTATTTATTCTGTAATATTTATATGCAACAGCAGCCCCTGTATGAGCTAGTTTCTGTGAGTATTTGTATAAGAAGGTTCATTTATATTTTAAATGACTTTATATTTTTAATATGATTATAAAATAGAGTTTTTATAACTTAACACTACTAGCTGCTCTAAGTTATCTAGGATTACTGTTGTGATTGGCACATACTAAGAGAGACTGCCGATGGCTAAACCCCGTCAATCATCCTTTCGTCGGATTTTAGTATCAAAAATCTTGCTTCTGTTAGTTCCGGTTTTATTGATAGGGGAGATTGTAGCCTATAAAAAGGCACGTTCTAGCCTTCTGGAAACTGCCCGTCAAAATTTAACAGAAAGTGCCGTTATCAAAGGTGAAAAAATTGTAGAGACGAGCGCTGCCTTGAAAACAAACTTGCTAAGTGCAAGTCAAACAACGGTTATCCAGTCAGGTTCGCCTACACAAGTACAACGATTTCTTAATCAAATCGCCCAACAACTACCAAGGCAAGTAGAGTGTATTCAACTGACTGAGCCAGAAAGCGGTAATGTTGTTGCAAGTACTTGCGGCAATGAACCAATTGGTGAATTAAAATTTCCCATACCCAATGATGGGATTAATGTTGAGGCAATATTACCACCAAAGCTCGGAACAACTGGGAAAAGAGACTTACCAAATCAACTAAGATTACTGTTATCATCTCCTATCTACGATAGTATGGGAGATTTACGTTATGCCTTGATTTTTCGTACGACAATACTGCAAGAAAAAGAGCGAACTAAGCCTGGTTCCCTAACAGGCTCAACGATGGTTATTGCTGATGATGGAACAATTCTGGCACACCCAATTGCTAATCGGGTTGGGACTAATATTGCTCAACATACAGATGCTGGGCGACTCAAAAAAATTGTAAAAGCTGCTCTGGCAGGTAAGAAATACTTTCTGCATTTATTTTTTGAAAATGAGGGTGAAGAATTACTTGCTGGCTATACTGCAATACCCAGTCCCTTAACTGAAGGGCAAGAGGGAAAATGGGTGATTATCGCCGTTACAGAATTGGATAATGCTTTATATGGTCTTGAGGGAATTAAACTTATCCTCATTGTTTTAACATTAGGTTTAATTGGCGCAAGTATTTTGGCATCGCTGTATTTAGCTCGTTATTTGGCACGTCCTGTAGAACAATTGCGAGACTACGCTATAAATCTTCACTTGAACCAATCAACAGAACCAATTCCTGACAACTTCAAAATTCGGGAGTTTAACCAGTTAGCGCAAGCACTCGGGCAAATGGTTGAACGGTTGAAAGCTTGGGCTGAAGAATTGGAAATAGCATGGAAAGAAGCAAAAGCTGCCAATCAGGTGAAAACTCAGTTTTTAGCGACAACTTCCCATGAGTTGAGAAACCCGCTACATACCATCATTAGTTGCGTTCGTCTAGTTCGAGATGGTATGTGCGATGATCGAGAAGAAGAAATGGAGTTTCTCCATCGTGTGGATGATGCAGCAATTCACTTATTAGGCATTATTAACGATTTACTTGACATTTCCAAAATAGAAGCAGGAAAGCTTTCAGTAGTTCTGCAACCTATTGATCTGCGGCAAGTTCTTAAAGAGGTTATTAACATACAATCAGTGAATGTTCAACAAAAAGGCTTGCAACTAAATATCCCTCAACTGAATGAGACAATTCCAGTTAATGCTGATGCAGCCAAGCTTAAACAAGTGCTGATTAATGTCATTGGTAATGCAACTAAGTTTACCGAACAAGGAAGCATTACAATCTCGACAGAAATTCAACGTAGAGATGATAAATCTAAAGTCATTATTTCTGTTACAGATACAGGTATAGGAATTGATCCCGCTCAACAGCAAAAACTATTTCGCCCTTTTGTGATGGTGGATGGTTCAGATTCACGTAAATTTGGTGGTACAGGATTAGGACTTGCCATTTCACGAAATTTAATGGAACTTATGGGAGGTACTATTACTCTTGAGAGTGCAGGTCTGGATCAAGGCACAACAATGACAATAACTTTGCCTTTAATTGATGACTCACTGTTACCAGGCGCAGGAGGTAAAAAAGATTCAGAAAGCCTCAGTGTTTCCTCCGGGGATCAAGCAGTAAGAGGGGAAAAGCAAGCAGCAGAAGAAGTTAGTTTGCAAAAAAACCGCTTTCCGTCTACTCTCAACAAGGAATTAAAGAATTCAACACTGAGTGTGCAAAATACAAAGTTTTGATGCTCCGTGTTTATATCTCGAAGAGGTTGATCACGGAGCTTCAAGGAAGTGTCTTCTTATTAACATAGATGTTGAGCTAACAAGATAAGCTAACCAACTATTTGATGGTTTTAAGAAACTTTTTCGAGCTTTTTCTCAGTAAATGTGGATGGTTTCTTACGTTTCAGTACTAAGCCAACACCGAGAGTGCCGAGGGCTAGTAAGCTAAGGATGGAGGTGGGTTCAGGGACTGTGATTATAGTTGCAGAGAAACTGATAGGTAACTCACTATCTTCCGAACCAAAATTTTCAAAACCTGGTATAAGTGGCGGCACAGAAAAAACCTCTAAATAACCCGGTGTCGGCAAAAAACTAGCGAAAAACGGACTAGAATAGTTTCCCCCTGAGGTGGAATACCCAAAACCGTCACCCGTTAATTGCTGATTATTAAGACTAATTAAATTGTCAACCTTAAAAGGTTCGTTTCCCGGTATTGGAGTCCCGGCTGCTTGCAGACCAGTAATTGTTTCACCATTTCGTGTACCAGTAATTCCAGTAATCAGGTAAAAACCTAAATCGTTAGGGGTGTCATTAGTGGTGAAAGTACCGCTCGCCGCTATGCCAGTACTAGAATAATTCCAGTTCCAATTTAAAGCAGAGGCGGAATTCATTGTCCCAAAAACCAGTCCAGATGTGGTGGCGATGGCTGTGACAGCTAGTAGAGCTAGATTTTTCATGGAAGTTGTTAGTGTGATCGCAGATCTTATAGATTGAGTTAATCTACAGCGCAACTCAAAATTAATGGCAGTTTAACACCAAAGATACACGGGAGCGACAGCGAAGAAGTCGAATAAATTTAAACGAGTTAACACGGAGTAAGACCAATAAGCTCAAAGGTAGAAAGGCATCTGTCGTTGAAGCCGGAAGCCCACACTTACTCTACTACTGAGAAGTGTGGGTAATTCACTCTTCATTTGCATTCAGAAAAACAGGCTTGCCACCATTATTAAGAGATTCTGTCAAAGCAGCAAGAATTTGCACTAACTGCGTACCTACAAAACCAGAGGAAACCTTTGAGGGAGTATTTTCAAGCACACAAGTGATAAAGTGATTGCACACTCGCCCTAATGGTTCACCTGTTTCTATTTCCAGCACTTGTTGCTTCTGATTTACAGGAATAAATCGATTTTCCTGCACCTCAAATTCGCCGTGTAGTATCGTCAAAGGTGAGGTACGAGACATTTCATCAAAAATCAGACTACCAAGATTTCCAACAACTCCTAGTCGTCGTTGTTTATCAGGATTGAGCCAACATAAATGAATGTACGCTTGAAAATTGTTCGGATATGTCAGTGTCACCCAGACGAGATCAGATAATCCTTGGTTTTGTACTGAAGAAGATGAGGGAGTCAGAGACTGAGGGCTTTCCTCTTTTTGTTCTTTTTTGTTATCTCCCTCTACGCTTGGTTGCAGCCACACTGTACCTGTTGCTTGCACCTTCACTGGAATTTGGTTTAGCCAAGAATTAAAGATGGCAATATCGTGAATGGCTAAGTCCCACAGTGCATCAACATCTTGGCGAACTGGTCCTAAATGAGTGCGAGTCGCGTAACCATAACGTAAATCACCTAATTGACGCGCCTGTACAACAGCTTTCCCTCGCTCAACTGCTGGGTGAAATAAGTAGGTGTGGTCAATTATCAGTTGTCGTTGCTGTTTTTGGGCAAACTGGTACAGTTCTCGACATTCTGCTGGGTTGAGAGTTAAAGGCTTTTCTGCTAGAACGTGGTAACCCCAACGCAAAGCATCACTAATTAAGGAGTAATGCGTGCTAGCGGGAGTGGCAATAACAACGGCTTCTAAACCTTCTATTTGCTGTATTGCTTGCCACTCTGTTGTCAGTAAAATTTCGTCACCTAAGTTATGCTGCCGTTTCACCGCCCCCAAACATTCTGGGTTCGGATCGACTACCGCCACTACACTTGCTTGCGGATGTTCTAAAAAATTTCTTAGCAAATGAACGCCCCAACGTCCAACACCAACTACAGCAATTTTAATTTTTTTAATCATTAGTCATGAGTTATTAGTCATTAGCTATGACGTAGACGCCCGCCAGAAGCCTTCTCCCGTTGCTACAGTTCCGTATGCCCCGTACTGTAGGCATACAAAGTAGCGTCTGCTGACAGGAGAAGAAAGAGTAAGACAAAAGATAACTCACATTAGCTTATCATCTACCGTTTTATTTCAGGGCTTTTCCTGATTATCCAGTGATAAAAAAGCAACTTTTGCCGCAGCTTGTTCGGCAGCTTTGATAGAGCGTCCCTTTCCTTGACCGAGCTTTTGTCCGTGTAGCCATACCTCAGCCAGGAAACGCTCTTGAATGTGCTGGGGTTGATTCATTTCCATGACTCGATATTCAGGTAAGACTTTATACTTTGCTTGAGTCCATTCTTGCAGGGCGGCTTTGTAGTTAAATCTAGCCGGATCGAGGCGAATTTCTGCTGCAAGTTTTTTGAAATGAGGGTCTAGCCAAGAGCGGATGAGTTCGAGACTGTGTGTACTCAAATAAAGAGCACCTAAAATTGCTTCAAAAGCATCAGCCAGTCTTGACTCTTGACCAATTTTATCAGCAGTCGCACTGCCTGCAACTAATAAATGTAACTCCAAGCCGTATTCTCTGGCGAGTTGGGCGAGAATGCGATCGCTCACCAACACCGAACGAATAGCTGCAAAATCTCCCACTGGACAATTAGGATAATTTTCCCATAGAACAATAGCAGCCACTAATCGCACGACTGCATCGCCGACAAACTCCAAATGTTCATAATTTGCTGACTCGGAGACAGTGGGATGAGTCAGCGCTAAGTCAAGCAGTTCCCACTTTATTGGCGCATCTGCCTGGAGACCTAATTTTCTGACCAAGCTTTCGAGTTGTCGTTGACGGCGTGGATAAGCAATGCTCATTAGTTATTAGTCATGAGTCACGAGCAATGAGTCATTAGTCCTTACTTGTTAACAAAAGACTAAAGACCAATCATAAAGGACAAAAAGAGAGAGAGAGTCGGAACGTAAGCCGGGTTCTGTTCTCTTTTGTAAAAACGTAACACATTACGTTTCTACATTTAAGAGGGCAGTTATCTATCTGGGACGTTTGTTACCAAACGCCTCTAGCGGATCTTATCAGAGCGGAACTGGTAAAAGACCAACCGTAGTTCCTTCACCTTGCTCCCAACCGGGGTTTACCGAGCCATGATCTCTCGATCATGCTGGTGCGCTCTTACCGCACCTTTGCACCCTTACCCTCTTCAGTTACCAGTTATCAGTTATCAGTTACTGACTGTTCACTGTTCACTGAAAAAGGGCGGTATGTTTCTGTGGCACTATCCTCGCGATCGCTCGCACTGGGAGTTACCCAGCAAGTCTGGTCTTTCGGGAGCCCGGACTTTCCTCAAACCAGTTTCAACGAAACTAGTCTGCAACCACCTGCGCCTACTCTCTCCCAATATCCAGTGTAATCTTTGAATGACCGAACCACTCGTTTAAGTTTACCGCCTCTGATTCCAAGGCAAGGCATACGTCCAAGGGAGTTTTCTAACAGTGAAGGGACACTTGACAATGCAAAGGGGAGGTGCTTTTGTACCGTGAGCGACACCAATATTTGTTTCGGCTAGCCTGAACACTAAATCTAGTGAGAAATCAAAGTTGCGTTTTCTGCTCATAAATCTGTTAAACTCTTTTCTCTGTGCCCTGATGATACTTGTTTTCCATTTGAGGACATTGGCTACCGAGCTTTTTGTTGCTGTGTATGTTCCAGATAACTTATCGAACTGGAAAACACTTTCAGATGAAACTGATTCTTTAAGTGTTTTTTTTGGAACAATTAGACTGGGGCTTTGAAATACGCCTAAGTCACGAGTGATGTCTGGTGACATCCGAATAACTCGCTTTGAGGTTCCGTCAAATTCCTCAAAAGCACAATTGTCCCAATCAACGTATATTGCTACATCCTGAGATTTATTTTCGATAAGAATTGACAAAGATTGTGGTTTTTCAATATCGTACGTTTTTGCCAGTCCCCCAAAACTAATCCCAATCTTGTCTTGAAGACTTTGTTCTTTTAGTTGTTCGTCTACAGATGCTTTATTAAAATCTATTTTTATTTGTTCGGCAATTGACTCAATCATTTGATTGATGGTGTAAGTAATGCCGATTATATAAAGCGTCAAAATTAGTAAATTGTTGTCAGCGTTTCCCATAATTTTAGTCTATGAACTCCCTTATATTCAATTCACTTTTTCTCTTCCACTGAGTGATCATGTCAATTTTTGGCATCAGGATTAATTTTGGAAAAATTCTTAAACCAGCCTCTCCGCCAAAAGAAGAAGACCTGCACAAAGGCAATTACTGCCATCAATGCTAAACACATAGGATAACCCCAATACCAGTTGAGTTCAGGCATATTCAATGGCGATTTTTCCGTACTGAAATTCATACCATAAATTCCGGCGAGAAAAGTGAGGGGAATAAAAATTGACGATATAACAGTCAAAAACTTCATAACTTCATTCATTTTGTTACTTACTGCCGAAAGATAAACATCCATCAATCCTGTGGCAAGTTCCCGGTAAGTTTCTAGCATATCCATTACCTGCACCGTATGGTCATAACAGTCTCGCAAGTAAATTCTCACTTCTTCACTGATAAGTTCACTGCCATCGCGAATCAAAGAATTTATTGCATCCCGTTGAGGCCAGATGTAGCGACGCAGTTGTAACAATTCTCGCCTAATTTGATAAATTTTTTGTAGTGTGTGCCGCGAAGGATTTAGCATTACTTCTTCTTCTAAATCTTCAATTTGCTCACCATAATCCTCCAGAACAGGAAAATAACCATCGATAATTGCATCCAATAAACTATAGGCTAAATAATCTGCTTTGCGCTTGCGGATAATACCTTTGTTGTTACAAATTCGCGATCGCACTCCTTCTAAGCAATCATGATCTGGTTCTTCTTGTACTGTAAGTAGATAATTTTTTCCTAGCACCAGACTCACTTGCTCACTATAAAATCCATATTTTTTTTCTTTTGGCACAACCATTCGGCAAATAATCACCAAATGGTCTTCATAATCTTCTATTTTTGGACGCTCTACCAAATTGACAATATCTTCTAGAACTAAAGGATGTAAATCAAACACATCCCCCAGTCTTCGCAAAATGCCTTCATCCCCTAAACCTTGGACTTCTACCCAAGAAACAGATGCTGTATCTAGATAAGAAGCGCACTCTTCCGGGGTTTTGATTTCTTTACGGATAACATCGCGAGTATTATAGTCGATCAATGTCATCTGTGGTGGTGAAGCATCTGTGGGAATAATGATGGTTCCTGGTATGGTTGCTGGTTGGTGATAGAACTCATCTTCGTTATCAGGTTTAGTGAGCATTTGAGGGGAACGACGAACTTTTCTTGCCATGAATTTTTCCTAATTGAGTTATTAGTCATGAGTTATTAGTCATTTTTTTCTGACTTGGTGACTCTCGACTTTTGGTAACGCGATGGATCGAATTTATCCCTATTATTTATCAGTAATTTCTGTAGTACTATAGTGCATTTGTTCTATGAGTGCATTTTAGTTCTCATTTTATTATGAGAGCGGTGTCTTCTGTGTCTTATGTTAAAGGCAGGTCAGATATCCATCCCATAAAAGCGATCTTGAATACAGCCAAGGCTACTATAAATTAGCAATACCATGAAAAAACAGTTTGGCTTACAAAGACAAACTGCTTCAAAAATCTTAATACAATATTTGATTAAGTAGATCAAGATTACTCCCATCAGGCGTGCAAGATTACCTATCTTCTTTTTGATTTTCTTGGCGTCCTTGGCGACGCCAGTCACCTAGGTCGGAGCCAGTACTTGATGACGGTCTCCCGACAGAGGTATCTGGTGAGACCAGCGCTGCAGGAAGGTCTCCCGACCTAGGCGACTGGCGGAGCGCGTTAGCTCCGGCCCCCTTAGGAGCTAGCGGAACCGCTCTATGGCTAACGCCACGCCTTACGGCTATCGCAGCGTGCCCGCAGGGCATAGGTTCTCCCCGGCGAAGGGCGTTGGAAACCCTCCTGTAGCGCTGGCTCGTCTTGTTGCTAATCGTTAAATTAGGTATTCTTCTGGCGGTTCGGGAGTAAAAAACGTATAGGAATCCAGTTTGGTTTGGTGAATTGACAAAGTAGAGGGAACACAAAGTGTACCTAGCTTCGTCAAAAATCAAATAGGAGTCCTATATATATATATAGAGTCTTTGTGATTACTTCACTACCCTACGCGACTAATTTCACCCCTATCCCCTTATACCGTTTCACTTTAAGGTTGATACAAATGGGGAGCAGGGAGCACCGGAGCAGGGGGAAAGAATTAGAAACCAATCATTTGTATCAGGGATTTCGTGAAATGGTCTTACACCCTTAATTTACACTATTGAGTCTACTTTGCTTTTTGTGCGACGGGCTGCACGCGCAAACCCTCTGTTTCATCAACTGTAGGAGTGGTAATCAGCGATTCATTTCCTGTCAGACCTGAGGTAATTTCTGTTTCAGTGC
The DNA here is from genome assembly GCF_059505445.1 of Brasilonema angustatum. NCBI lineage: Bacteria > Bacillati > Cyanobacteriota > Cyanophyceae > Nostocales > Scytonemataceae > Brasilonema > Brasilonema angustatum. The sequence continues at coordinate 93,098 of NZ_JCACKO010000117.1, forward strand.
CGTAATCTCGCCCAACGGCAACTTTTTGATAATGCACTGTCTGGTTTTTGGTTACAGTTGCTACCTGGGTACCTCCTGCGTTATAGACTACGACACTAGCAGGTACAATAAAGGGAGGATTAGGGCGGTTCATGGCAAATTTGACGTTGGCATACATCCCTGGTCGCAGTGCACCGTCCAAATTCTGCACTTCTAACTGTGTCAGCAAAGTGCGAGTATTTGGATCTATGGCATTGCTAGTACGCACTACCTTAGCCGTAAACACTTGTTGTGGTAACTCTCTAACTGTAATTTGTGCTGTTTGACCAGCCTGAACTAACGCTGATGAACTTTGTGGAACAGAAACATTCACGTTTAGGGCATTGTAAGCAGCAATGGTATAAAGGCTAGTATTGGTACTGCTAGTACTAGTGGTATTACTAGTACTGGTGGTATTGCTACTAGTATTGGTATTGCTACTAGTATTGGTATTGCCAGTACCTCCTGTAATCAAAGCACCTGAATTTACGTTACGTGCGGTAATCACTCCTGCAAAGGGAGCAGTAACTTTCTTATAAGACTGCAGTACAGAATAACGTTGGAAATTTGCTTGACTAGCGTAGACGTTAGCTTGTGCTGCCTTGACATTGGCAGAGTCAGAATTAACAGTACTTTGTGCTGCCTCAACGTTGGCTAAGTTGGCCTGATATGTGGCATATCTTGTATCTGCATCTTGTTGAGCGACTGCACCTTGCTTGACAAGAACTTTCCAGCGTTGCCAGCTTTGAAGTGCTAACAGTAGGTTAGCGCGGGCTTGCTTCAAATCAGCAACACCTTTAGCTAAACTAGCACGAGTTTGAGACACATTGGCTTGTGCTTGTGCTAACTCTGCCTTAGCTTGCAGAACTTGCTGATCGGTGTCTGGTGAATCAATCTCTGCCAACAACTGACCAGCCTGTACGCGATCGCCAATGTCTGCGTACCACCGCCGCAAATACCCAGTACTGCGAGCGTAAATCGTCGTTTGGTTAAGGGCTACAACACTGCCAGGCAGTTCCAAATTGATCGTAGCAGCAGCACGACGGGCAGTCATAACGTTGACTGAGGGTAGAGTGCTTGCTTCCTTGACTGCTGCTTGTAATTCTGACCTTTGGCTTAACCGGGGCAAAATACCTATAGCTAGTAGGCTACCGAAAAAAACAGTACCAATTATAGCCCAACCAATTCCACCGATACCGCGCCTTTGTTGTCTAGAAGTCCTTTCTTGTTGAGAATCCATAGGTAAGCTGTCCCATATTATCGAATTTGTATAAATTTAGTAGCTACGTTCATTACCATTATTGGCTTTGACAATTTTGAAATTTGAATTGCTTATCGTCGCTATGCTTCCTTGGAACCTCACCCTGCCCTATCGGGCATCCCTCACGCCAGGTGCTACCCTGCGGGAAGCCGCCTCCGGCGTCTACAAGTCGGCAAAGCCGCCCAACGCACTGGCTCTCCTTATAAAGGAGAGGGAAAGATATTAGCTACGTTCAAAATGAAGGTGAGGTTGTCAGATGTGTGTAAACATTTGCTTGAATATGGGGATGTAGGAAAACGTTCAAGTACAAGCGTACACAGCCCATACACTGTTGCCAACTGGCTAGGGTGTGAATCGCCATATTCTTGACAAGGCAGCTTACGTTCGGAAGTTTGCCCCCGAAACGTGCTGCCCCTACCCCCTGTTCAAGACTTACCTTGGGATGATGACAAGGAGTATGCGGTATGCTTATCCACCAGAGTTAAATCCTCGTCATCCTCATCAAAACGACGAGGTTGTTGACGCCGTAACATGCTGTATACAACAGGTACAAAGATGAGAGTAGCGACTGTTGCAGCCGATAAGCCGCCAATCACAGCACGACCTAAGGGTGCATTCTGCTCACCACCTTCACCAAGACCGAGAGACATTGGCACCATACCAATAAGCATCGCTAAGGCAGTCATCAACACGGGACGTAACCGCGTGTAGCCCGCCGCCTGGGCTGCTTTATAAGCATTTTGCCCTTCCAGACGCTGGTCATTAGCAAAAGTAATCATTAGAATACTGTTTGATGTCGCTACACCTATACTCATAATTGCACCCATTAACGAAGGCACACTGAAGGTGGTATGGGTGACAAACAGCATCCAGACAATACCAGCCAAGGCACTTGGTAGTGCCATCATGATAATCAGGGGATCAAGCCAGGATTGGAAGTTTACTACCATCAAGCAGTAAACCAGCACAATCGCGAACACAAGTCCCAAACCAAGTCCAAGGAACGAAGAGTTCATTGTTTGCACTTGCCCGCGTACAGTAATCTGACTTCCCTTAGGCAATTTTTTCTTATAATCAGCTATGATTTTTTCCACATCACGGGCAACTCCCCCAAGGTCACGACCAGAGGAGTTAGCGTAGATATCGTAAACCTGCTGAATGTTGTAGTGATTGACAACTTGCATCACTGTGTCGCGTCTAACAGTAGCCAAATTATCTAAAACTTGGGGTGCGGTTTGACCGTTGCTGTTGCTAATAGGCGTATTCTTGAGGCTGTCAATAGAGTCAATTTTGTACTGTGGAACTTGTACAGCAAGAGTGTAACTCACGCCTTTTTTGGGATCGAGCCATTGGTTGATTGCTGCTTGACCGCTTGAACTTAAGGAAGTCAGGACGCTATTGGCAACATCACGCTGGGTTATACCCAGTTGTTGAGCCTGGGTGCGGTCTACATCAAGACGTAACTCTGGGGCATCGACAACTTGCTGCATGTGTACATCTACAGCACCAGGAACGCGTGTGATCCGCGCTTCGATTTGTTTGGCAATTTCAAAGTTTTTCTTTGAGTTTTGCAGAGGACCAGATATTTGAACGTCAACAGCAGCAGGCAAACCAAAATTTAGAATTTGAGTAACAATATCCGCTGGCTCAAAAAAGAAGGTGTAATTGGGAAATGTCGCTTTCAATTTCGGGCGTAGTTGCTTGATGTAAGAAAAAGTAGAACCAGCTTCTTTTAGCGAGACAAGAATATCAGCATCAGCCGGACCAATTGTGGCACCGTTGTAGCCATAGGTAAGGTTAATACCACTGTTGGGTAAGCCGATGTTATCCAAAATCAGAGCGAGATTGTCCTTCGGTACAGTCTGGCGAATGACACCTTCTACTTGACTGACAATTCTTTCTGTCTCTTCCAAGCGGGTACCAGGTAAAGCCCGAACATGCAGGCTAAACTGACCACCATCGACATCAGGGAAAAAGTCTTGACCAACGAATGGCAACAAAACTCCTGCACTGACTATAAAAGCGCCGAATACCACGAAGACTATGCTGCGGTAATTTAATGCTGAGGTCAGGACATTATAGTACCAGTTGCGAAATTTCTCAAATTGTCGGTTAAATTTTTCGTGCAGCCGCCAGATCCAGTCTTTCTTGACAGGTTGAGTCTTTTGTGTTCTGTGCTCTGAAGTTTGGTGGTGGTTGTCATGACCATTATTTTGGACTGACGAATGAGTGTTGTGGTTGTCGCGGTGATCGCGAATTTCGACTGGCGAATGAGTATGGTGGTTGTCACGACCATTATTCTGGACTGGTGAATCTATATTATGGCGATCACCATGACCATTATGATCTTCGACTTGGGAATGTTCGTTATGGTAGCGATCGCCATGATCATTATGAGCTTCGCTTTCTTCTCTATGCAAGTCAGCTTCATATGGTAGCAAATAGCTTGCCATCGTCGGTACTACAGTCCGAGATAGCAGATAGGAAGCAAGCATGGCAAATACTACCGCCATCGCCAAGGGAACAAACAGATACTTTGCCACTCCACTCAGAAACACGACAGGCACAAAGACAATACAAATACATAATGTTGCGACAAGTGCTGGAGTTGCGATTTGCTGAGCTCCATCTAAGATTGCTCGCTTGATTGGTTTACCTTGTGCGAGATTTCGGTGGATATTTTCAATTTCGACTGTAGCGTCATCTACGAGAATACCGACAGCTAAGGACAAACCACCCAAAGTCATGATGTTAAAAGTTTGTCCTAAACGACTCATCACAATAATCGAAACCAGCATCGACAAAGGAATCGAGACGGCTACGATCACAGTGCTGCGCCAACTTCCCAGGAAAATCAGAATCATCAGCGCGGTGAGAGTAGCTGCAATCAATCCTTCTTTAAGAACACCTTCAATGGAAGCTTTAACAAATATGGATTGATCGAACAAAAATGATAAATTTAGTCCTGGGGGCATGGTGGATTGAATGCGAGGCAAAGCTTTTTTTACCCGATCAATCACATCAATAGTCGAGGCATTACCACTCTTAAGAATACTAAGTAAGCTTGATCGCCTTCCATTCTGACGTACAACGTTCGTTTGCACGGCAAACCCATCTCGTACTTGGGCGACATCGCGAATGTAAATCACGGTACCGTTGACTTGCTTAATTGGCAAGTCGTTGAGGCCTGCCACCACATCTGGACTATTATTAATTCGTACGGCCAAGTCCTGAGTGCCTATCTTCATATTGCCTGCGGGCAATACCAAGTTTTGGGCACTAACAGCGTTAGTCACGTCTTGAGCAGAAACACCTTTAGCCAACATCGCCTGGGGATCGATATCAACCATAATTTGCCGAGGTTTACCACCATAAGGCAAAGGTACACTTGCCCCTTGCACTGTTGCTAACTGGGTGCGGACGAAGTTGGTAGCATAGTCGTTGAGCGCTTGTTCCGGCAAGGTTTTGCTGCTCACACTCATCTGGATAATCGGTACACTCGAAGCGTTGTACTGAATGATGAATGGCGGTGTGATACCAGGTGGCAGAGGGCGCAGAATTGTTTGGCTGACAGAGGTAATTTGAGCGACCGCTGAGGCTATATCAGCGTTGGGTTGGAAGAAAACCTTGACGACACTAACACCACTTAAAGATTGAGACTCAATGTGTTCAATGTCACCAACGGTTGTTGTCATGGCGCGTTCGCTAATTGTAACGATTCGCTGTGCCATTTCTTCTGGTGTGGTACCTGTGTAAGTCCAAACTACGCTGACAACCGGAATGTTGATTGATGGAAAAATATCAACAGGTGTGCCAAATATCGTTACCACACCTAGGATCACAATCATCAAGGCAGCGATTACGAATGTATACGGAAGACGTAAAGCAATTTTGACGATCCACATGCAATTCCCTCTGAAATGCGTTTGCTGCAAATGCCCCCAACTCGCATTGTTAGAAGCTGCTTGTAAATAGACATTAACCTACGGTTAATGCATCGAAATCTCACCAAACACAGTTTATTTTTTTCTGAATTTATGGTAGACAAAAGAACCGGGTTTGTTGCTAAAGCTGATTTTCGTGACTGTATAGATATAATGTCAAAATCATCACTTTTTTTTGTCAACAAACAGAAATTAATGGGATTTTTTCGGGTTTGATTGAAAAGATGCGTTTGCCCTGGAATGCGTACTTATAGTTAATCAACAGTAGTTTTCAAAAAATACTGATTCTTTACAATATCTAAAAACGCTGTGTGTTCAAGTTCCGCAAGTGGGCAATTAGACTTGCCGTCTTTGCCACTTATCCACTTGATGTGCAGGTTTAAGATACAACTATGTAGCAAAATAACTGATTCATGCTGAACCTCACGATTAGCTAAGTTATGAGTTTGTGAGTCAAACTATTATGGTACATATAATAAGAATACGAATTATTACGAGATAAGTAAAGTAAAGTTATCTTAGATTGAGGGACTATTTTCAACAATGAGTAGAAAAATAGCTAACCAACTGACAAGCATCATTTTGTAGAAGACTTGGAAATTGTTGGACAAGCCAGTCAACGCCGCAACGGGTGCGGGTGTAAGGGTGTAGGGGAACCCCATCAATAAAACGCGCAGTGCCGTTCGCTTTAGTGGCGGTCTGGGCTTGAACTAAGGACGCCTCAACTTCAGTACTACGTATCTCGAAATACTTTTCTTTTCTTTCCAATATTAAAATAAGGGGCTTGCGTCCTTGTTGGTTCCGGGGTAGGGGGTGTTTCAGATCTTGCACCTATCCGTATAAGCCTGGGCTTAGTCAAAAGTAGCGCAATAAAGTTACATCACTTTTCTTTGCTTTTCTGGCTAAAATAAGAGCTTTCGGCTTCGTACTGAGGGTGAGAATTCAATCAATTTTTCTTGGTGCAAGATGTCAGGTGTACCACATCCGAGAGTGCGCCCCTCTTACGGGCTAGAAAATTTTCTCTTCCCCTCACAACGCCAGATGCCTCAAGTCGGGAAACCCGCCCACGGCACTGGCTCCCCTTACACCCCCATACACGCCAGATATAGCAGTTGCCACAATTGTTAGGACATTTCCCTGTTCCCTGTTCCCTGTTCCCTGTTCCCTGTTCCCTCTTAATCAAAATACGATGTCCTAAACAATATGTCTGTTGCTATACCTACGGAGGGAGACCCTCATCAAGTACTGGCTCCCCTACACCCTTTTCTTGGTCATTGAAAAGAAGCGATGCCATTCATCCCACGCTGAATGAGTACATTACAGCGTGGGGGCTTCTGTCGGAATAATCTAAATGTACGTTAGCTTATATCGTTCCAAACAACCTATCCCCTGCATCTCCCAATCCTGGAATAATGTAACCGTTTTCATCTAAGTGGTCATCAATAGCCGTAGTGTAAAGAGGTATATCTGGGTGGACTTCGGTGAAATGCTCAATGCCTTCTGGTGCAGCAAGTATGCAAATAAACTTAATCGACATTGGATTGGTTGATTTGAGTCGTTCAACTGCTGCGACAGCTGAATTACCAGTTGCCAGCATTGGATCAACCACCAGTGCATCTAGCTTTTCTATATCCTGAGGAACCTTAAAATAATACTCAACGGGAATGAGGGTTTTAGGGTCACGGTACAATCCAATGTGTCCTACTCTTGCTGATGGTATCAGTTCTAGCATCCCATCTAAAATTCCTTGTCCTGCCCGTTGGATGGAAACAATCACCAGCTTTTTATCCGCAATGATTGGGGCGTTCATTGGCGCAAGAGGAGTTTTAATCTGTTCATATTTCACAAGTAAATCTCGTGTTATTTCATATGTCAACAGCAGGCTAATTTCTTTGAGAAGGACTCGAAATGTGGTCGTAGTCGTTTCTGCTTTACGCATCAGTGTGAGTTTGTGTTGAATCAATGGATGCTGGATGACTTTAACTTGACTGTGCATATGTCTTAAATGTTTTATTATCCAAACCAAAAAGGACTTGAGAGGCAAAATGTGTGCCTTATAAGACGTAGAGAAAAAAGGTATCGCTTACCTCGCAAAATTCAAAATATGCCCAAAGGGGATGCTAAGCCCAATTTGGAGTTCCTCCACAGCAAGCACAAAAAATTAGGGACTTGGGCACGAACAACGTAACTACAGTCCACAGTGATCCAACCGAACGGCGCAGCCGTCCCGTAGGCATAGAACATAAGAACTCAGTAAATGAGTGATAACTAATGAGTACTGATAGCTAGAATACTGTACCGTCGCTTTCTATCTGTATGGGGGGTACAGCACCCTTTCTACGTTCAGCCGCAATTTTGCGCCCAGCTGTCCAAGTTCCACCTTGGAGAATTTTTACCAGTGGCAGTTCTTCAGCATTCATGCTCAACTTGTCGCGTACTGTGGCGGCGATGCGATCCAACAGTATCACGGTCAGGGCACGCCATTCAACGATAACCTCTGATGCAACTGAATGAGACTGCTGCAAAATTTCCGGATGTTTTGGGCTAATAAGTCCCAAATCAATGCATAATCCCCCATTGCGATATTCTGCTAATCCAGTCAGGACATCCAAACCTGTTATTTCCAAGCCAAGTTCTTGTAGAGGTTCAAGCAGAGAATAGGTTAGCCACTGGGACAGTTTGTGAAATGGTACTAAGCCATCATCAGCAACACGTGGGTGAAACCAAGTATCTCCTAAATTTATTCCGGCAATCTCAATTCGTCCAGACCAAATCTCACTTAGCCCTTCTAAAACTGCACATAACACATTTGCCGCAGCTAGTTGCTTGTTATGTGAGTTTTGTATGAAAAAGTTTACCAAATTGCCCGGACGGGGATTTTCTTTGCCAAACAGATGAGGTGAAGAAAGTAGGGCTTGACCCAATTTTTGCAATAATTTTAACCGTCCAGCAATGCCCACCAAGGGATTGTTTGCATTCACACCAAACCCATCTGCCAATTCTTTTTCTGTTAAGGCTTGCAATTTTTGAGCATCAACTTGCAAAGGTGCTGTTTGCCTATCACTGGAAAAAGTTCCGTCACAAAACATATGAAAACTGGCAACTGCCAAACCTTCAGAACGCTTAAAATCTAGCTGAGTCTCCTGCTCGTGATAGTACCAATTTTCCCCTGCACCAGCATCTAGTAAAACACTGATAATCGCCAAATCAAACTTAGCAACGGCTTTCTGTTCAGGTGTGAGTTTTGCTAACTTGTGATCCAACTGAGATAGACGCTGTACACCTCCAGCCTCAAAATGTCGCCACCGGCTGTGAAACGGAATTTGCAAATCTGGGTACTGTTCCCGCATCACCTCTTCAACATACTCTGCCACTTTTGGCAACTGTGTCAAATCGCAATTAAAGTGATGGGACTCACCAATAAGGGCCAACTCAAACAATTGCTGACAACGATCTCGGATAGCACTAGGCGATCGCAAATAACCAACCAACTCCTTCCCTTCTTTCCTCTGCGCTACGCCAGGTGCTATAACGGGGGGAACCCCCGCAACGCACTGGCTCCTCTGCGCCTCTGCGTTTTCCATTTCCATTGCGATACACTCCTAATATTCACCCCATAACAAAAGCGAGAGACAAAAGGAGTCACAGAAGTTCTCCTCCCTCTCTCGCCTCTGAAACTCAATCTGCTAAAGAACGTCCTTTGACACCACTCAAACTGTCAGAGTCTAACACCTCTCCTGTTGTAAAATAACCAGCTGCCTTTTTCGCCTCCATCTCCACCCGCGCATCTTCGGGAATCAATTCTTCTGGAATTGGTATTCGTTCTACAATTTCAATTCCTGACTGAACAATGGCGTTGTACTTCATATTACTCATTGATACCATACGGTCAATACGGGTAATGCCCAACCAGTGCAACACATCGGGCATCAATTCTTGGAACCGCATATCTTCCACGCCAGCCACACACTCAGTGCGGGTAAAGTAGGCATCAGCGCGATCGCCACCTTTCTGACGCTTACGAGCGTTGTAAACTAGGAATTTCGTTACTTCTCCCAAAGCACGCCCCTCCTTACGACAGTAAACAATGACACCTACGCCCCCCTGTTGTGCGGTTTGTACGCAAACTTCAATTCCATGTACCAGATAAGGACGACAGGTGCAAATATCCGATCCAAACACATCGGAACCATTACATTCATCATGTACTCGCAGTGCCAAAGGCTTATCGGGATCAGTAATAGCTGCTACATCTCCAACAATATACACGGTAATACCTCCGATTGGCGGCAAAAACACCTCCAAATCAGATCGTGTCACTAATTCTGGGAACATTCCTCCTGTTTGTTCAAATAAAGCGCGGCGTAACTCTGCTTCTGTGATGTTGAATCGTTTGGCAATTCCTGGTAAGTACCATACTGGCTCAATTGCAGCTTTCGTCACTACTAAATCGCCACCAGCTTTCATAATCTTGCCATCAACCTGTAAGCGTCCTGCTGTCACCGCCTCTTGTAACTCGGGTATGTTGATGTGCGCCTTTGTGATGGCGATTGTGGGACGAATGTCATATCCCTGTGTGTAATATGATGCAAATGCCTCACCAACCGTCGCCCCAAACGGATCAAGCGAGACAATTTTCTCTGGATCAGCCCAACTGGGATGTGGTCCAATATATTCTACTGGAGATGTATTAGTAAGGTCTGCCCTGTGGTCTGACTGAAGAGCTCCGCTAGCCACCGCTAAGGCACGGTAAATCGCATAACCACCAGAGTGAGTGCCAATTACGTTACGGTGTCCCTGCTTAGTTAGTGTAGCAATGACTGGACCACGTTGCATTGGATCGGCTGCTCCCCATTGAATAGAAATTGGTTTGGGACCAAACCGACTGGGATGCGAAGTGAGAACAATATGCCCGGAAACGCTTTTTTGGTTTGGCATAGTCGTTTCTTTTTCTCTTACTTTTTATAAATTCTTAGTCATTTACCCTTCCTCTACAATTATCACCAGTTGTGACTTGTAAAAGTATGACATACCAATGACTTTAAATATTGACTTAGGTATTAATCGTATTCCAGACTACAGAAAATAACAATGAATTTGCTATTTTTTAATTCAAAAGTCCTAAGTTTTGAGCAAGGAATGCTGAGTATTCTTTTTTCATTCTTCACATTTTACTCAGTACTCAACACTTTTTAGTGACTTCTGAGATCAGAATATGCGAAATTTGATCCAGAACAACTATCAACTAACGATCTTGAATTCATGGATTCTTTACTTATCAATTCCTTACTTAAAGACTTGAAAAATCCCGATGAAACAGTCCGGGAACAAGCAACCAGGAAAATCTGGCGTATTTGGTTTCAGCAAAAGGGAGTTCATGGACTGGAAGTGATTGAACGTAGTCAAAGGTTAATAGATTCTGGAAAAATCACTGAAGCCGAAGCTGTGCTGACACAACTTATTAATAACCAACCAGATTTTGCTGAAGCTTGGAATCGCCGTGCTTTTCTTTACTATACTAACTGCGAGTATCGAAAGTCCTTGGTAGACTGTCAAATGGTCGTCAAGATCAATCCAATACATTTCGGCGCACTTCACGGTATGGGCTTGTGTTATACCGCAATGGGAGAGTATATTGAAGCGATCAGGGCATTTCATCGTGCTTTGGAAATTCAACCTTATTCTCAAGTCAATCAAAAATTTATTTTGGAATGTACTTTCCGATTGAACTAAATAACAAATTGGAGAAGGCAAAATTATCATATAAACCACAAGTTGTTGCAATAGCAACCAACCAAAACTCTGGCTTGGATAAAGTCACCTTTGGGATCCACTGGGTAGCACAAGCAGAACAAGGGAGACTTTATCGGGCTATTGTAACTGCCATCTACAAAAACTACGGAACGCTTAACAGTGAACAGTAAACAGTGAACAGTAAACAGTGAACAGTAAACAGTGAACAGTGAACAGTAAAAACTGATAACTGACGACTGGTACTGCGTAAGTAGCTGATAACTGATAACTGTTCACTGATAACTGTTTTAACAAGGGAGATGGTGTTTCTTTCATTCATAGCGAGTGGTGCGCTAAATCTCTTTCAAAAATCCCCAATGTCTAATCGCTGACTCTAACATAAGGGAGATATTGAATATTGGGTGAGGTAGTTTAATTGAATTGTTATGGGTTCCATATTTAATATTGATAATTATGACAACAACACCCGTAAAATCATTTGATTTAGATGCCCTCACCGCTTCCTTAAAAGGTATTGAAATTATTACTGACTCTGCACAGGTAGCAAAATTATCTCAGGATTACCACACATTCAGCCCAGTACTTGTACCCAAACTGGAAGGAAAGGTTGGGGATATAGTTGTGCGTCCCACCAATCAAGCAGAAGTACTAAAAGTAGCAGCCTATTGCGTGAAACACAGAGTACCAGTCACAGTGCGCGGTGCAGGAACAGGAAATTACGGGCAATGCGTGCCGTTACATGGAGGCGTCATTCTGGATATGACGCGGATGCAAGAAATACCTTGGGTGAAACCAGGAGTTGCACGGGTTGAAGCTGGCGTCAAATTGGCGGCGTTGAATAAAAAAGCACGAGAAATCGGGTGGGAAATGCGGATGACACCCTCAACCTACCGTACCGCGACAATTGGCGGATTTATTGCTGGTGGTAGCGGCGGAATAGGATCGATACAGTATGGCTTTTTGGGTGAACGAGGTAATATTCTGGCTTTACAAATTGTAACGATGGAAGATGAACCACGCGTTATTGAACTGCGCGGTGATGAAGTGCAAAAAGTGAACCATGCCTGGGGCATCAATGGTATTATCACTGAAATAGAAATTCCATTAGGAGCAGCTTATCCTTGGGCAGAAGTGATTGTGACTTTCCCAGAATTTATGGCTGCGGCAAGGTTTAGTCAAGCTTTAAGCGATGCCGATGGGATGATTAAAAAGGAGATTAGCATTTTTGCATCCCCGATTCCAGATTATTTTGCTGCCTTACGGCAGTATATTCCAGAGGGAACTCACGCTGCTTTATTGATTCTTGCGGAACCAAGTTTGGAATTATTACCTGGGTTAGTACAGCAATACGGTGGCAAGATCACATATCAAAAAACAGCTACTGATGCCGGAAAAGGCACACATTTAGGGGAATTTACCTGGAATCATACCACCTTACACGCCCGAAGTGAAGATACTTCCATCACTTACTTGCAAAGTACGTTCCCTGCTGATAAAAATCTACAAATGGTAGAGCATATGTATCACCACTTCGGTGATGAAGTGATGATGCATTTAGAATTTGCTCGGGTTAACGGTACAGTAGTTCCTGTGGGTTTGCAACTCGTCCGCTATACGAGTGAGGAACGTCTCAACGAGATTATTCACTACCACGAAAAGCAAGGTGTGTTTATTGCCAATCCCCACACGTATATTATTGAAGATAGCGGTAGAAAGGTGATTGACCCTGAGCAGTTGAAGTTTAAGGAAATGGTTGATCCCTATGGGTTGATGAATCCTGGTAAGAGCAAGGTTTTGAAGTTTAATAATGATTCACATTGACGGTTCTTACGGTGAAGGCGGCGGACAAATTCTCCGAACCTCACTGAGTCTTGCTGCTATTACTGGTGATTCAATACAGATAGAGAACATCCGCGCCGGACGTTCAAAACCGGGACTCGCAGCACAACACCTTACATCAGTTCGCGCCGCTGCAGCTATTTGTAACGCCAAAGTGCGGGGTGATGCTTTGGGTTCGATGACGCTAGAGTTTATTCCTGGTAATTCCGTACAAGCGGGAAGTTATACCTTTGATGTGAGTGAAGCGCGGGAAGGCGGTTCTGCTGGTGCAGTCACTTTGGTGTTACAAACTATTCTCTTGCCTTTGGTGTTAGCAACTGGTGACTCTCAGGTGACACTCAAGGGGGGAACTCATGTTAGTCATAGTCCTTCTGTGAATTACATTCAACAAGTTTACCTGCCAACATTGCAACGCATGGGTGTGCAAGTTGAAGTGAAACTGAACGCTTGGGGGTGGTATCCCCAAGGCGGGGGAGAAGTGGAACTACTTGTAAGTGGTGGTAGCAAACTTGGCGGGATCAACTTGGTGGAACGCGGCGACTTGCAACAGGTGCGGGGGTTAGCAGTTGTCACGGAACTACCTTCCCACATTCCCCAAAGAATCGCGAGTCGTGCTGAAAATGTGTTGCGTGAAGCCCAATTGAAACCAGCGGTGCAACCATTGCGAGCAAAAGGTGTCGCACCAGGGGCGGGTTTGTTTCTCACTGCTGAGTACGAAAATAGTTTAGCTGGATTTGGTGCGTTGGGGCGTCTCGGTTTGCCTGCAGAAAAAGTCGCAAATATGGCTTGCGAGGAACTGCTGGAGTTTCATCAAACAGGCGCACCTGTGGATGAACATTTGGGAGATCAATTATTATTGCCTGCAGCTTTGGCGTCAACTGGGAGTGAGTACCGAGTGGCTAAGGTGAGTCAGCATTTGACGACGAATGCTTGGGTGATTGAGAAATTTGGGTTGGCGCGGGTGATGCTGGATGAAGTGGAGAAGATGGTGGTGGTGGACTGTTAACTAATTATTAAGTATTATTGTTTGTTTTACATAAGCAAAAATACTGTTGATAGTAAACCTTTTGTTATCTGTCTCTACAGTATCATTCACGAGATTATATAAAGTTATACTAGTTAAGAATAGTATCTTTACTGAACCATTACATGAGCAGTGATACTCCCGTAAAGAAAATCTTGATTCTAGCAGCAAATCCGAAAAATACTATGAAACTGGATTTGGATGAGGAAGTTCGTGAAATTGCTGAAGGTTTACGCAGATCAAAAAAATCTAATCAATTTGTCATAGAGTCAAGGTGGGCAGTACGTCCAGATGATGTTCGCCGATCCATATTGGACTTTGAGCCAGAAATTGTTCATTTTTGCGGACATGGTGACGCAGACGGGGGGTTGGTACTTGAAGACGTAACTGGACAAGCAAAGCCAGTAAAGCCAGAGGCACTTGCTGGACTCTTTGAGTTATTTGCACAGGTAGAATGTGTACTGCTCAATGCTTGTTATTCAGAGAAGCAGGCTGAAGCAATTGTCCAACACATTGATTATGTGATTGGGATGAAGCAGGCAATTGGGGATAGGGCTGCGGTTAAATTTGCCGTTGGTTTTTACGATGCCTTGGGGGCGGGGCGAACCATAGAGGTAGCGCATAAATTTGGCGTTAATGCCATTCAGTGGGAAAGTATTTCAGAGGAACTGACTCCAACTATTAAAAAAAATCTTAATCTCAGCATTACAACTGTTGCTCCAAGTTTTCCCAAAAACTTGCCTTTAGTCAAAAACAAACCTATGCCTGCTACTCAAGCTATAGAAGTGTTCTTCTCTTATGCTCGTGAAGATGAAAAATTGCGAGATCAACTAGAAAAGCACCTGAGTCTGTTACAGCGACAAGGTGTAATTACAGGGTGGCATGATCGCAAAATAGGAGCGGGAAAAGAATGGAAGAATGAGATAGACACACACTTAAACACAGCTCGGGTAGTTTTGCTGCTTATTAGTTCGGCTTTTATCGCTTCGGATTATTGCTGGGATGTTGAGGTTAAGCGAGCGATGGAACGACATGACGCTAGAGAAGCACGCGTTATTCCCGTAATTCTTAAACCAGTTGATTGGAAAAGCGCACCGTTTGCTAGACTTCAAGCCCTACCTAAAGATGGTAAGCCTGTGAGCAAGTGGGGAAATCGTGAGGAAGCATTTGAGAGTGTTGCTCAAGGTATCCGGGTGGCAATTGAGGAACTGATTGCAAATCATCGATGATATACCACTTTCATTTACTAACGGTATGTCATTGTAACTGGATAAGGTGCTGGAAATTTCAATAGCAATTTATGCGAAAGCTAAACCTTATTCTGTGAAGTATTAAAAGACGATATTTTAAATAATTAGGTGCTGAAGTCAATGTCATCTACCGAAGCTATTAAAGTCTTTTATTGTTGCTCTGATTCTAACAAAGACCAAGACCTGCGGCAAAAACTCGATAAGCATCTCAGTCTTTTGAAGCGGCAGGAGGTAATTACTACTTGGGACAAAGGTATGATCAGCGCAGGACAAGAATGGGATATTGAGATTGATAGGCACCTCAATACGGCTGATATAATTTTGCTCCTGATTAGTTCTGACTTAATATATTCTGATTATCATTGGGGAGTATTAGTAAAGCGGGCTATGGAACTGCACAAGACTCGACAAGCTCGCGTTATCCTTGTGCTGTTCAGTACATTTGATAATTGGAAGTCCGAATTTGGCAATCTCAAAGTCTTGCCTGAAGGAGAAAAACCTGTAACAAAATGGAGAGATCATAACCATGCTTTTGAAAATATTGCCAAAGGTATCCGGGAGGAAGTTGAGCAACTTACTGGTTCTCCATTTTCTGTTCAAAAATCTCTTCAGCAGATTGAAGTAGGTGTGAGACTTACTGCAAGGACTTTTTGGAACTTGACAAGTGGGATTGTAAATCTGGCAACTGCAACTTTTTCTTCCTTCCCTACGAGAGCAAGGTATCGTAGGCGGAATAGGGCAAAACTGATACTGATTGCTAAGCCTATTATCTTTATCGCAATTGCAAGCGTTTTTCTGCCTCAACTACCCAATTTATTAAGAATTCCTTCATTAGAATCTAATCCAACTCTAAATGCAACACAACAAGTTACCCCAATTGGCTGGATACCGATTGGTCTAGTTAATAATACCTCAAAGGGTTTAATTTATGGAGATGACCTGCTTCAAACTACAGATAATCAGATAATTGATAACCTTTTGGTTCCAGCACCAGGAGGAGTAGTTACTATTAAACGCAAGGTGGATTTAAGAGAAAAAAAATCTCCCTCATCATCACTGCTAGATCAGCTTCAGCCCGGACAAAAGTTAGTTATCATCAAACCAGACTTTTTAGAGGAGACTAGTCCGAATTCACCTCAGAGGCAAGTTTGGGCACAAGTTGGTAGGTGTAATCAAACTTGTAATCAGTAAAGATTCCATATCGCCACCCACGCCCAAATCCCACGTGGTGAAAATCATTATTAGTAATTAATCATTCGTAATTCGTAATTCTTTTCAAATCCAATTACGAATTACGAGCGATAAATATGTCAACAGAAAAAACATAAAATACGATTCTTGCGATTACTTCGCTTCACTTCGTTCCGTATGCCCTCCGGGCACGCTGCGCGAACGTAATGACATTTTATGTTTAACTAGGTTGAGCTACTTAAATTACGCCTCATCAACAGAACGCGGCTTTTTCCCATCCAGTAAAGCACTCACAGTCATATCTCCCATAACATTGATGACAGTACGACAGCGATCCAAAAACCAATCCACTGTGATCAACAAGGCAATATACTGTGTGGGTAAGCCAACGGAAGTGAACACCAGTGTCATCGTGACTAACCCAGCTTCTGGGATACCTGCTGCACCCACCGACGCAAAAATCGACGTGAGAATGACAATTAACTGCTGCCCAATATTCAGATGTAGCCCAAGCACTTGAGAGATAAACAACGCAGATGTCGCCTCGTAAAGGGCTGTACCATCATTGTTGAAATTTGTACCAACTAACGCTCCTAAAGCAGCGGAAGATTCCCGCAAGCCAATTTTTGTTTGTAAAATCTCAAATGTCACAGGCATTGTTGCTGTTGAGGAGTCAGTTGAGAAAGCTGTTAAAAAGGCATCAGTACCGCCACGCAAAAAGTTTAATGGGTTCACCCAAGAACCTAATTTTACCCGAGTCAGGTAGTAGCAAGCTTGCAACGTCAACCCCAGGAGTACTGCGATGACGAACGCGCCTAACGATTTAAATGGCTCAAAGCCTTTTTCAGCAACAGTTTTACCCACAATTCCAAAAACTGCCAATGGCACTAGGGCAATCACCCAGTGGAGGATGCGGATGATAGACTCAAACAAAATGCCGATTATATCCTCTATCGACTGGAATCCTCTTTTACCTTGGGCGAGTTGCTCTGATTTTATTGCCCGCAGGACGATCGCCAAACAAAGACCAATAACAATAAGTTGGATAACATTATTATTTACTAAAGGTTGAAGGATAGCTTCTGGTATAGCGTCTTTCAACAATCCCCAGGGATCAAAACTTTTACTGGCTGTTTCTCCACCTCCACCTCCTGGTGCAGTCAAACTTCCCCATGTACCAGGGCGCAGAACATTTGCCACGAAAAGCCCAATCACAATCGCGACTGTTGTGTTAGTAAACAGCAGCACCGCTAAACGCCGTCCTGCTGTACCTGGTATATTAGTTGTCAAGAAGGTATGCAATACTGCCATCAAAATCAGCGGTGTTGCAAGGGCGCGGAGAGCCTTAAGCACCAATTCAGCCGGAATGGCTAAAGTTTCTATAAAACTTTTATTTGCTGCGCTGGGGTTTCCTGCACCCAATGCAACACCCAATGTGACTGCTAGAATAAGCGCGATGACAATTTGTAAAGTCAGCGGAATACGTTTCCACCAGGGGTGAGGTTTAGCTTCAAGGTTGTCGATGCTGTCTGTTTCGTTCATGCAGGGCGCTCAGTAAGCAATGCAATACTTAAAACATCACTTTGGATATTAAAGATTCCGGATAAGATGATCATTCAAGCAACGGAAGACCATAAATTTCTGACGAGTGATAGGCAAATCTTACCCCCATCCCTTCTTTTTGGCAACGACAGGAGTGCCCGTGAGGGCGGCGCGTGTCATCGAGAAGCACCTCTATAGCCAAATTCTGTTTCCGAACCAAAAGCGTTTGAAAAACATATTGAGTCATTTTCCGAAAACAAAAAACATAGCTTGGGACGGAGTTGCTATGCAGTGAGCAGCTCCGACAGGAAGATATCCTCGATCTTGAAGAGGCGATTGGTGATGCCCTGCTCGAAGTGGTAGCGAAGCACAGCATCAATAGCTTTCCGGTTCGCCTCGATCCCGTATGGCCACCAGTCTTCACCGAGCACAGCACGATCGTCTGTGATCAGTTTGCTGAACCACGGGAACATCGTGCCCATGTTGTTGAAGATCATGCCGTGCTTGTACTCTTCCTCCGCAGCCTTCTTGGACTCCCAGAAGCCCCTATACACTGACTGCGCCAATCCGGGATGCTGCGCGAGAATGTCCTTGCGGATGACCACGGTGTGCATGATCGGGAAAATGCCCGTGCGCTTGTAATACTCGCGCTCCACCGTTGGGTAGTCAGGAAAGAGGCGCGTCACTTTGGGTGAGTTCTCAAGGATGCACTTCGGCACATCCGCTGAAATCAGCGCATCGAGTTCGCCAGCTTCAAGCATGGCACCCAACTCTTTGCCCTTTGGAATGTCCGTCACCTCGACATTTACCGGATGCGTATGCGGAACGAAGTTGATCGGCTTCAACGGCCAGTCGAGTCCGCCGATAACCCAGCGGCACGTCTCGGGTTTGAACCCGTGCTCATCCGACAGCATCCCCTTCGGCATGATGCCTGCATCGTGGCTGTAGAGAGCGAGTTCGCCGATGGTTTTACCGTTAAGGTCTTCAGGTCTCTCGATGCCGCTCGCCTTGTTGATGTAAATCGCGGAATGCCGAAACGCTCGATTGGGAAAGACGGGAATCGCAACGAATGGCGACTCTGTGCCCTCAAATGTGCGCAGGAAGTATGTCATGCCCAATTCGGAGACGTCGAATTTCCGATCCCCAATCATGCCTTGGAAGATTTCTGTCACGATCGAGGCGCTGTGATACGTAGCATCGACACCCTCGATTTTCACCGTGCCATCTGCCAGAGCACGGGTGCGGTCATAGTTCCAAAATGCAATGTCAAGCTTTAGATCTGCCATACGGCTTTTTTCTTGTCTGTTGGTTGTGTTGCAAAAACTTTTTAAGGATAGACCAATCCTTACAATCATCGCTCATTATCCAGCAACTGGGAAAATTTCAGACACCAACTCAACTTGACCTAAAATGTCACCTTTTTCTACTCCTTGGATTTGTCACTTGCGGCTCATGTTCAAAAAGAACGACTGCACCACGATTTAAAGCAAATGACCCATTTTTTACGAATCGATAACCCCTAAGCGCTAATTTGCAGCACGATTTTGCCGCGAACATGACCACGCTGGCTCAGATCCTGAGCTTGACGGGCTTCAGACAAGGAAAAGGTCTGAGCGATAACTGTCTTAACCTGTCCAGAATCAAGTAAATTCGTAATTTCTTTCAGCAGCGAGGCAGAGGGTTTCATATTCACCATCTCAGCACGGACACCTCGTGCTTGAGCATCTTGAGCATTGGGGGGAGCAGGGGTTGAAACTAAAATGCCACCCGGCTTCAGCACTGAATAAGACCGCGCTTGGGTGTCGCCGCCTAAGGTATCTAGAACCACATCAACATTCTTAACCACTTGTTCAAAGGATGTGGACTTGTAGTCGATCACTTGATCTGCGCCGAGAGATTGAACAAATTCTGTATTCGCGGCTGAGGTAGTTCCAATCACATGTGCCCCTTTCCATTTCGCAAACTGCACCGCGAACATGCCCACCCCGCCTGATGCAGCATGAATCAGAACGGTTTGACCAGGCTTGAGATCAGCATAATCAAACAGCGCTTGATAGGCGGTCATTGCCACCATTGGCACCGATGCCGCTTGCACAAAATCGAGCGTCTGCGGTTTGAGTGCGATCGCATCTTGTGAAGCCGTCGCAAACTCAGCATAAGCGCCCATATTCAGTTCGCCATACACCGCTTGACCGACTTGGAACGCTTTTACATCCGCACCGATCGCTTCCACAATGCCTGCAACATCCATTCCGGGCGTGTACGGCATTGGTATGGGAAAAACCTCTTTCATGTAGCCTGAGCGAATTTTCCAATCGAGTGGATTGACCCCGGCAGCCTGAACTCGAATTAGCACTTCATTCGGTTGGGGTTCAGGTTGTGCGATCGTTTCTAGTTTCAACACGTCTGACTCTCCATATTGATGAACGCGGATTGCTTGCATGGTGTTACTCCTAGATTTTGATTAGGTGTGAAATGTTGATCGGGTGTAAGGACAGAAAACTCACTGAAAACGAAGAGGAACAACATGTTGGTGAACGTCTATTCGATGATGAGCCATAACTATCTCGTTCGTTCCTAATCATTTTGCGCTAACGTTTGTTTTCAGAGTCTCTAGCAGCTCTGTTTCACAGATTAGTTGAAGCTGTCGGGCGGACAATCACTTCGTTGACATCGACATCATCCGGCTGGGACACAGCATACAAGACGGCTCTAGCGATCGCATCCGGGGTAAGTGCAGTTTGGCGGAATTTATGCAAAGCGTCTTTTGATGATTCGTCGGTTATATCTGAGCCGAGTTCAGTCGCAACCACACCGGGGCATATTGTGGTCACGCGAATATTTTTCGATTCCTGCCGCAGTCCTTCGGAGATAGCCCAAACAGCAAATTTTGTAGCAGAATAGACCGCGCTGTTAAGTACCACCACATGCGCGCTGACGGATGCGGTGTTGATAAACTGACCGCCGCCTTGTGCTTCCATGATCGGTAGACCGGCAGCAATGCCATTTAACACGCCGTAGATATTCACATTGATCGTGCGATCCCACTCCTCAACTTTCAGAGCGTTCATTGGAGACAGGGGCATAATGCCTGCGTTGTTAAAAATAACATCGACGCGACCAAATTTGTCTTTAGCAAAGTGGATGAATGCTTTGGTATCCTCGCGATTAGTGACATCCACGGCTTTGAATTCTGCTGTGCCGCCTGATGCGCGGATCTCCTCGACAATCTTTTCCAGCTTTTCGGTGCGGCGCGCACCTAGAACAACATTCGCGCCATTTTGAGCTAACAACTTGGCACTAGCTTCACCTATGCCGCTGCTGGCTCCGGTGATGGTAATCACTTTGTTTTCTACATTCAGCATAGTAATTTTTCTCTGTATGTTCAAAAGCAAATGACCCATTTTTTGCGAATCGATAACCCCTAAGCGCTAATTTGCAGCACAATTTTGCCGCGAACATGCCCACAGTGCCATAACCCCCTCGACTCCACCCATTTTCATGAAGCAACGGTGGCGACTCCGTCGATTAGGTCGCAGACAAACTGTTTTATGGTGCGTGGCTCCCGATCTAATATACTTCGCAGGACAAATGAATTTCCCGGAGATCCATACTTTCCGTAGTACGCGTACATTTCGCTTTCAGGTCTTATGTCGTCGGGCTTTGGTTTGGTCAACTCAACCCATTCCTCAAATGTTACAGTGTCAGCCTTGATCTGACGCCCAAGACAATCGCTCATTATCGATGCCACATCTTGTCGGTTGTAATATCCTTCTGCACAAAGTTCAAATGTCCCGTTTGTAAGACGGTCCTCGGTGAAGGCGATTGCCACGACATCCGCTACGTCTCGATAGTCAACCCGCGCGAGCTTTGCAGTAGGGGAGAACGGCTCGGCAAAAATGCCAGATTGTACAATACTAGGCCATGACAGGCTGATGTCTTGATAGAACATAGCTAGTTGTAAAATTACAAATTCTAGGCCGGACTCAATAATTGCAGCTTCAACAGGACCTTTTGCGGAGTGTATCTGCAATGATGTAATTGTTGGGTGTAGAATTGACGAAAAAACGATGCGGCGCACACCAGCCTCTTTGCATAATTTTACAAAATTTATTCCAATGTCAGCTTCATTTCGACTAAACTGGGGTGCAATGTAGAAAACCGCTTCCGTTCCACGCAACGCGGTCTGCACGCTTTGGCTGTCTTGGAGATCTCCTAATGCGATTTCGGAAGCTCCATTGCGAAGTGCCACCTCTGCTTGGTCTGTTGTCCGGACAAAACCGCGGACACGGATACCTCGTCTATGCAGTGCAGGAACGGTAAGCCCAGCAAAATGGCCTGCAGCTCCGACCACAAGGGCGATCTTGTCTGTATTAAAATTCATTGTCTTGCCTCATTGTTTGTCTGTTGATGCTCAGACGACTTGCCCTATAGCTTAGACACCCTCTAATCGGTCTAACTGCAAAGCGATCGCTTTCCTTGTCACTTTCGGGTTGAGAAATATCAACAGTCTCCTAAATCACAAATCACTGCGGTTCAATATGTAGTCGAGGGGCTACTCCTGGATTGACCAATTCTGCCACCTCTTCTTTTGATAATTTGCTCAACTCAGCCTGCAGTTCTTCAGCCGTGAAGAGATAGCCTTGTGCTTCTGCAAGGTTGACGCAGGTTTCTATATCGCCTGCAGCTTGACACTGTGCCTGTAACGCTTGATTTTGTCTAATAGCTGCAAAAAATTGGTTGATCGGTGCTTGAGCCATGTCAATTTATCTCCTTGTGAATTGATGCAGTAGCTTTATGGCATGTTGTTCGCTTTGTTGTTTTTCATGATTGGCAAGTTTCTGCTCAACAAAACGTATTACGGATTAGTCTTGCTCTTCAGGAAGGTAGCTATCATGCCCAAAGCCGCCTCCGCTGCGTTCAGTGTTCCGACGTTCCCCGGAAAGACGTGCGTCATTCCCTGCCACACGTGAGCCGTCACATCGACCCCCTCGGCATGGGCACGCTTGGCATAGCGGCGCGTGTCATCGAGAAGCACCTCACTCGTTCCGACGTGAATTTGAATTGGGGGCAGGCCAGTGAAACTGCCGTAAAGCGGCGAGACCAAAGGATCGTTTGGATCGTGCCCGTTCAGGTAGCTCGCGCCAGCCATTGACAACACTTCCCTCGTCAACAGTGGATCGTCGTCTGCGTGGTCCTGGAAACTAGGTCCTGTCAAGGCTAGATCCGTCCAGGGTGACATCACGACTGCAGCGGATGGAGCGACGCCACCGCGTCCAAGAGCATCGGATTGTGCGACTGACAACAGGACGAGAGCAAGACCGCCGCCGGCTGAGTCTCCGACGATCACGATCTTCTGGGTGCCCTGTTCGACGAGTCCGCGATAAGCCGCCTTCGCATCGTCCAAAGCGGCTGGGAAGGGGTGTTCAGGTGCGAGCCTGTAGTCCACGACGAACGCGGATGCGCTCGTGCGCGCGGCGATCTGACCGGCGAGATGCCGATATGCGTGCGCCGAACCTTGCACATAGGCTCCCCCGTGAAGATAGAGGATGGCGACGCCCAGGTGTGGGTTCTGCGGGTGACACCAAACACCTGGCACGCCGCCGACTGTACCTTGCTCGTAGCTGACACCCGGCGCGTCCGGGGTTTTCTCCTGGATCTCGTCGAAGGCACCGCGAGCATCCGGTCCGCTCAACTTGCCTTTGGAGGAAGCAGCCTCCGTCCGCATCACAGCGACGAGTTCGCCATCCTTTTCGGTGAGCGGATGGCGGATCTCGGCTGCATTAGCATTGCTGTGTTGAAGCTTCTCATTGTCTGACTGCATCGTTTCTCTCCGTTGCTTGACAACAATTCGTTCGGGCACCGCTTGGCAGTTTGTGCTATGTTGCAAGTGTTGACGGGCTAACGAACCCAAGCTCAGTGACAGCGACTGGCAACACAAGAGCAGACAAACACACAAAGCCCGATCGCTAGCCTCCATTTGCTGGAGCGTATTGTTATGCGGTGCGATTAGACGGACTTCTTCGCGAATGCTGGATACGGCGCGAGCGGCAAGATCTGGGGGTTAGAGTAGTCAGCCTTGATCAGCGGAAAGCTATCGATCATCTTTTGCAGATGCTCTGGTGACTCCGCTTCAAAGAGAACGACCGCACCGTGGTCTTTCGTGTCCAGCGCCCACGCTTGACGGAGACCTCCTTGCATGTAAAGGACTTGCACTTGTGCCTCATCTTCAAGTTCTCGTTGCTGAAAGTCAGAGGGCATTCCGTCGGTCTTGAATTTCGGGTTGGATGTGAAGATCACAAGATATTGCATAAGACACTTCTGTTTAGCTTAGTTGGTTGTGAAAACCGGACAAAAAAGGAGGCATACCGCAAATTTTATTAGTGGGATAGTTTCAGACATCAACTCATGCAAAAATACAGTCCTAGGAAGCTTTGTGGGCTTAGCGCGTTAGTTTTCGTTTTGTTACTACCACACCCCGTAGGAGCAGTAGCTTAAAGCAAACTTTTTGTTACGCTTCAGTCAGGAATTGGCACAGTCCCTGTGTTCTGGAAAGCGATAATCTGCCAGGTGTTCTCCTTGCGGGTTGTTACGGCTGTCAAAACACCTGTATCTTGTATTTGAAATACTCCATCAGGACTCTTGTGTCCACCAGTAGTTTCCCAAGTGCTATGTACGACTGCCACATCCGGGGTGAGGAATTTGATTTGAGTGTCAGTAATAGTTATGTGGTTATCGCTTAAGAACGAGGCCAACGCTTGCGCGTGTACTTGTTCGATCTCGGTTCGCCCTTTTAACCAATGACCTATGACGTCCACGAAATCGGCATCCTCGGCAAACAACGACGCCAAGTGCTTCGCATCTTTAGCGTTCCACGCCTCAGCAAACTTTGCTATCTTTGCTTTGATTGCAGCTTCATCCTTTGCACTGGTTTCTGTTGTAGACATACTGATTGTTCTCACTAATGAAACGACGCAGGAAAAACAAGGATTATCAAAAGTTTCATTCTGAACATTTCGCCCAAACCGTCGCGGATTTTCCAGTCAACGGATTGACCTGCGCGACGTGAATTTTCACCAAAACTTCGTCCGCTTTCGGCTCTGGATGCTTGATATCGGTATAATCCAAAACACTTTTATACCATATTCGTTAATCTTTACTGCGCAAATGCAGGATCTGGCGCGAGTGGGAAGACCTGGGTATTAGAATAGGCAACCTTGATCAGTGGAAAGCTGTCGATTATCTCTTGCATGTGCTCCGGTGACTCTGCTTCAAAGAGAACGGCTGCGCCATGATCCCTCTTGCCCAGTACCCACGATTGACGGAGAAGTCCCTCCATGTAGAGATCTTTTGCTCGCGCCTCTTCCTCGAGTAACAATTGCGGGAAGTCAGAAGGCATTTCATCGCTTCCGAATTTCTGTTTGGGCGTGAAGATAACAAGATATTGCATATGACACCTGTATTTGGCTTGCTTATAGACTCTGATCCAATCGGAAGTCAAAAGGGTAACACGGACGGTGTTTTTCAAACGAGCTTTCATTTCGGTGGCGACTGAGTGTGCGCTGGGATGCTCAAAACAATGTGAACTCACCGTAGTATTTTTCGTTCAAGGCTTGATTTCATAACGTGCGATCGCTTCGATTCAAAGTTTCCTCTGTATTTAACATCTCCCAGTATGATTAATCAACTTATATAGATAAAGGTGGTTTTTATGAATTGATTGTTTGTAATATTGGACAATAGCAGAGTGTAGATACTCTCATTGCAGTTAGTGCAGGTTATGGACGATTTGAATGCTGTTTTAGTATTTCTCAAAGTCGCGGAACTGGGAGGATTTGTCGCAGCCGCGCGATCGCTAGACTTGCCTAAATCTACTGTCAGTCTGAAGGTCAATAAGCTAGAGCAACGGCTAGGAGTCCGATTATTTCATCGCACGACGCGGCGGGTTTCTCTTACTGAAGAAGGACGACTGTATTACGAAAACTGTTTACCCATTCTCGATGCGTTACATGACGGTGATGATGCGATCGCGAGCCTCCAGGGGCATCCGCAAGGCACTGTGCGAGTGACAGCCACCATGTTGTTTGTGCAATCTTTTCTCGCACCCAATTTGCCGGAGTTTCTGCTGACGTATCCTGATATTCGAGTAATTCTCAATGCGACGACTGAATACAAGGATATTGTGAAGGAAGGGTATGATCTAGCGATTCGGATTGGGGAATTGGACGATTCAACCCTGATCATGCGACGGATTAGCACAGGTCGTCAGAAACTCTTTGCCAGCGCAACCTATCTCAAAACCGCTGGCGAACCAAGAGCAATTGCTGATTTGACCAGTCATACGCTGCTTTATATGGCTCATCATCAGAACGAAGTGACCTGGACATTGCATAATAAACAGCACGAAACAGTAACGTTCTCCTTTCATCCACGACTACTCAGCAATGACGTTGCCCCCATTTATCAAGCAATCGTTGCTGGAGTAGGGATTGGGCTGCTACCGGAATTTCTGTTTCAGCAGCAGTTACACGCTGGGGATATAGTAAACGTCTTACCCCAGTGGTCATCAGCTCCGATCCCGATTAACGCACTTTACCCCAGTCGAAAATATCTCCCAATGAAAGTCAAAGTCTTTCTAGAGTTCCTAGAGCAAAAAATGCGCTAAAACTTACATGTCGAGAGCAGGTGACGCTGCACAAAGCAGCGCTGGCAGAGAAGATTCCCCCGATTTGTAACGTGGACGTCCTTGATGTGGACTGTGGTAACAGTTCTCGAAAGGGAAGTCCCAAACTTTGGGTAATATGTTTTTTTGAGAATTTTTAGACGATCGCACTTGATATTACTTATAAAACACTCAATCAAACCTTACTCAGCTTTCCTATAACCTTCAACAGCAGCAACCGTGACATTAACAAACGGATTATCAAGCACTTCCTTCAACGCCTCAATTAATGCAGCCTCAGTAGCACTGCGTAAACGTTGCCAGGTGGTTGGGTTATCGCGCTTGATACGGGCTATTGCTTGATTGGCGATCGCTTGCTTTTGAGATTCAGTAGTAGTTGTTGGATAACTCACAGACAGATGATTTAGCAATTCCTGAATTTCTTTGGCTGCTTCTACCAAATTTTGTTTCTGTTCTGGCGCGTAGTTTTGTTGTGTACCGATATTATCACCTTGGATATTTCCCGTCACACTGCCCGTGATGTTTCCAAAGGTAGCATTACTAAAATCAATTTTAGGAGTTTCTGACATAGTTTTAATACTTTGACTGAATTTATCTACACTATCGCTGAAAGAAGCAGGTTTGTCCTCCTTACCTGGGGGAGAATGAAAAATTTCATTATTATAAAACTTACAACGCTCTTGAATTTTTAAAATTATATCCCTTGTATACTCTGCCCCAGCAATCCGTAACTTCCATATAGAAAGCATAATTTCAGATCCTGCAATATTACCTAAAGCAGATGCAGCATTCCAACGAACATTTGAATCTTCATCTTGTAAAGCAGTAAGTAGAGCATTGACTGCCGATTCATTGCCGATTCTTCCTAAAGCAGATGCAGCATTCAGACGAACATCTGAATCTTCATCTTGTAAAGCAGTAAGCAGAGCATTAACTGCCGATTCATTACCTATTTTTCCTAACACATATGCAGCCTTCGAACGAACAGATGAA
This sequence comes from Brasilonema angustatum, assembly GCF_059505445.1. Taxonomy (NCBI): domain Bacteria; kingdom Bacillati; phylum Cyanobacteriota; class Cyanophyceae; order Nostocales; family Scytonemataceae; genus Brasilonema; species Brasilonema angustatum. The sequence goes on from NZ_JCACKO010000117.1 coordinate 120,597, forward strand.
TCTTTATGTTGTAAATCAGCTATCAGGGAATTAACTGCCGATTTATTGTCTATTATTTCTAAGACAGATGCAACAATGCCACGAACAAATAAATCTTCATGATATAAAGCAGGAAGCAGGGCATTAATGCCCGATTGATTGCCGATTCTTTCTAACGCAGATGCGACAATCTCACGAACAGATGAATCTTTATGTTGTAAAGCACTGAACAGGGCATTAATTCCCGATTGATTGCTGATTCTTCCTAATACAGATGCAGCATTCCAACGAACAAATAAATCTTCGTGTTGTAAAGCAGTTATCAAGGCAGCAACTGCCGATTCATTACCTATTTTTCCTAACGCAAATCCAGCATTCGAACGAACCAATAAATCTTCATGTTGTAAAAAAGCAGTTATCAAGGCAGCAACTGCTGATTCATTAGCAATTTTTTCTAATGCAAATATGGCACTCAAACGAACAGATGAATCTTCATGTTGTAAAGCACTAAGCAGGGCATTGACTGCCGATTTATTACCGATACTTCCTAACGTAGATGCGGCACTCACACGAACAAATGAATCTTCATGTTGTAAATCAATCATCAGAGCATTGACTGCCGATTCATTGCCAATACTTCCTAACGTAGATGCAGCAATCCTACGAATTTCTGAATTTTGATCTTGTAAAGCAGTGAGCAGGGCATTGATTGCCGATTCACTGCCGATTCTTCCTAACGCAGATGCGGCATTCCAACAAACAGATAAATATTTATCTTGTAAAGCACTAAGCAGAGCATTGATTGTCGATTCACTGCCGATTCTTCCTAATGCAGATGCGGCACTCTCACGAACAGATGAATCTTCATATTGTAATGAATTAATTAAAAAAGCGACCCCATACTTAGAGCGCGTGATACCCAAAAACTCTATCTTGACTAATTTATGAATGTGTAAGCCTAAAATTAAACCAACTGTTTTTTCCTGACACTCTCGCTTCACTTCCCCCGCCAATCTTGCCCCTAAAGCCAAGTCCACCTCTAGGGCTAACTTCACCACCCACAACGCCTGCGCTTCTTTCTCTACTAACCCCAACATCAGCGCTAAAGGTTCTGTCCACTTCCAATAATTGAGATAATCTCGTTTCAACTTATCATCATTAATATTGGGAAGCTGCTGGAGTAAACATTCTGCCGCGTAATATTCCTGAAGCAGCTGGTGACGAAACTCTATTTGCTCATTGTTGGCAACCTGGATTAAATGATGCTTGAGCAAATCCTCTAACCATTCTTTCGCCCGACTCGCAGGATCACCAACACTGCGCTGACGAAGAAACTTCTCCAAAATTGCTTCCGCTTCTCGCCTCTCAATCGTGACTCGCAACTCTGTACGCGTTTCTACCTGCATCATTGCAAACGCCAAATGCTGCAATAACTCCTGCCACCAACGGCGCGACTCACCAGAAACTGGGACATCATCTTTGATTTTGCCGTCATAACTCTGGGCAAAGTAGCGAAACACTAAACCCAAATTCGGTGGAACATTGCCCGTTGTTCTAAATAACTCACACAGCATCCATAGCAGCAACGGCGTTTGCCCGAACTCCCGCAATCTTCCACCCAACCGCCGCAGCATTTCCTCACCTTGTTCTGACAAATAGGCGCGGACAAACTCCTGCATCTGTTCTTCTGTCAGGGGCTGCATTTCCAGCTTTTTCTTAATCCCCAAATCGCCACCCACGCCCAAATCTCGCGTGGTGAAAATCATTGGGGTGTTGGGGTAATTCTGCCGAAAGGTTTTTAAGTCTCGCCGTGCATCTTCATTGGGTAACTCGTTGACTCCATCTACCAGCAGCAAAAATTGTCCCTGTCGCAACCAAGTTTTTAAAGTTTCGCTGTCAAAGGTTAAGTTGGGATCGTGGCACAAGAGGAAGTTTTGAATAATGTCGAGGACGGATTTGTTCTCGTTTGTGCCGTAGTTACGAAGTTGTACAAGTACGGGTATTTCAGTTGTGGCGGAGATTGCGTCGTTCCGCTTCGCTTCACTCGCAATGACAGAATTTCCTGCTTCTTCCAGCAATAGCCGCGCTAAAGCTGTGGACTTGCCTGAACCTGGTCTTCCTACAAGTAATACATTATTAACAGAATATTTACGTAAGCCTTCCTGCACTGGTAGGCGTTCGGTTTTCTCTGGTGTCTCGCCTTTCTCCTGCTGCTGAGGCTGTACCGTTTGCACCATCAAGCCAAAATCAAAAGGCGACGCTACACTTTTACGCTCTACTGGTTTAGACCCTTCTACATCCGTGATGGTGTACAGGCTCCACCAACATTGGTAAGCATCACACACAGATTGCAGGTATTTTTGAAAATCTGCGCTCATGCAGGAAGTTGACTGATTAATGACTGATGTTATTTCCTATATCTTTTATAGCGTTTTACTTTAAGGTTGATACAAATGGGCAGCAGGGGGCAGGGAGCAGGGAGCAGGGAGTAGGGAGCAGGGAGCAGGGAGCAGGGGGAAAGAATTAAGTAGTTGGACAGAATTAATTACACAATGTCATTGCTTCATTCCGCTCGCAATGACTGTAAATATTTTTGTCCAGCTACTTAGAGACAAATTATTTGTATTAAGTGTTTCGTGAAACGGTATTAAAAAACTATAAATTCTCCAAATCAACCTCAAAAGTTTGTCCTCCCAGCGTCACTTTGTCGCCTGATACTAATTTCCGTCCTCGTCGGGTTTCAACTGTATTATTAACTTTGACATCACCTGCTTGAATGAGTAGCTTAGCTTGCCCACCAGTTGGTGCTATACCCACGAACTTTAAAAACTGATCGAGTTTAATTGTGCTCGCGCTTGTCTCCATAAATCTAATAACCTAACTACGATTATCTATTTGAGCACGCTGCAGGAATTTTTTTTCGGTGGGCACTGCCAACCGTGCGCGAAAACTCTTATTTTTAGGTTGTGTGCAGTGCCCACCCTACGGTTGCTGATAATAGTGCAAGACCTCAGTTGATAGACTCACCAAGTTTCTACTGTTAATCCATCAATCTCTTTGAAGTGCTGATCCCGCGATATCAAAGTGAGATGATGCTGTAAGGCGATCGCACCAATCCAAATATCATTCTCAGGGATTGGTCTTCCCTTTAATTTCAAGGAGTTTTTGACCTTACCATAAATCTGTGCTGTAACTACATCGCATTGCAAAATAATATTGCCAGCCACAAACTCTTCTATCCGTGCTAAGTTAGCAGCCACTCGTCCCGACCTATAAGCTCCATAATATAGTTCGCCAACCACAATACTAGAGACGAATACTTGTTCAGCTTTTGCTAAGTTTTCCTGTACTGAAACATCTAGCTGAAATAGAGCAATTACGATGTTGGTATCTAATAAAAATCTACCACTCATCTATATCAACCTTGCCGCAATCAGCATCTATTGCCTGTACCATGAGTTCTAACTCCTGGGAGGGGATTGTTCCGGCAAAACGCAATAACTGCTTACCTGGGACACCTACAGGTTCTTTTGTAGTTCTCTGTGCCAAAGATTCTACATAATCAAGCACCTGATTTAAAGTTGCTTCTGGCAAAAGTTGCAACTTCTCTATTATCTTGTCTTGAATGGATTGCACGATTGTTTTTCCCTTACTCATCAAGAATACTCTAACTACGATTATCTATTTGAGCACGCTGCAAACTTCCAGAGAAGTCCACGTACACAGTCTTCCATTCTGTAAACACATCCAAAACTGCAGAACCAGCTTCCCGGTGTCCGTTTCCAGTTTGTTTGACACCACCAAAGGGCAAATGAACTTCTGCACCAATCGTAGGACCATTGATATAAGTGATCCCGGCTTCGATATCGCGCATAGCGGCGAAAGCGCGGTTGACATCGCGGGTGTAGATTGAAGAAGAAAGACCGTAGAGAGTGTTGTTGAGGATGGCGATCGCCTCCTCAAATGAACTCACCTCAATCACCGCCACCACAGGTCCAAATATCTCTTCACAAGCGACTCGCATGTTAGGAGTGACTTGATCAAGAATCGTCGGTTGAAAAAAGTAACCGTGTTCTAATTCTCCCTCACTTGCGATTTCTCCACCAATCAACACCTTTGCACCTTCTTCACGGGCAATATCCAGATACTTGTTCACCCGTTGAAGTTGCTTTTCATTAATAATTGGACCGATATCAATGTTGGGATCAATTCCTGCACCCAAGCGTAACTTGCTAGTACGCTCTTTGAGCATAGCGGTAAATTTCTCTTTGATGTCGCGGTGCAAAATCAGGCGACTTGTAGCAGTACACCTTTGCCCAGTTGTTCCAAAAGCCCCCCAAACTGCACCCTCAAGAGCAAGTTCTAAATCTGCATCTTCCATCACAATTTGAGCATTTTTACCGCCCATCTCCAAACAAACTCGCTTGTGAGTGCGTCCGCAAGTCGAGGCGACAAAAGCACCCGTTTCAGAAGAACCCGTAAAAGATACCAAGTCAACATCAGGATGCTCAACTAAAGCTTTTCCGGCTTCTTGTCCGACTCCATGCACCAAGTTGACAACGCCTTCAGGGAAACCAGCTTCTGCAAAAATTTCAATCAGTTTCGTTGCACAAGCCGGAGTATCTTCAGCGGGTTTGAGGATAACAGTATTACCACACACCAAAGCTGGCATCATTTTCCAGCAGGGAATAGCGACTGGGAAATTCCACGGAGTGATCAGGGCGCAAACTCCAACAGGCGTTTTTACAGTCATCGCGAATTTGTTGGGCATTTCTGAAGGTGTCGTTTGTCCAAACAATCGCCGTCCTTCACCAGCATTGTAAAAAGCGCAATCAATACCTTCTTGAACATCTCCGCGTGCTTCCGTCAGGGGTTTACCCATTTCCCGACTCATGAGATGGGCAAGTTCTTCTTTATATTTTTGTAAAAGTTCTCCCACTTTATGGATATATTCTGCTCTTGCTGGCGCGGGGACAAGTCGCCAACTGCGGTATGCCTTGCGGGCTGCTGCGACTGCAGTATCAACATCAACTGCTGTAGAACGCGGGAAAGTCGCAACAACTTCCCGATTATCAGCAGGGTTACGACTTTCTAGGGTGTCAACAGAAGCAGCATTCACCCATTCAGCAGCGATGTAATTGCGACAAGTCAGGGGAGTGATCATGATATACACCTCCGGATTTGAGATGCACTGGAACATTTGCACCAGTTTCGCTTGATTTATCAGTTGTAGTCAAGTCACACCGAGGGCGATCGCCAACTAGAGACAAAACAAAATCTTATCTATTTTTATCTCAACAAAGCCAACAAAGATTTTTTATGGAATCAACGCCAACACCCCAGCCGGAGAACCCGAACCACCCCGCAACAGCAGCACACCAATTGCCAAAGTTGCCCCTGTTGGCGGTAACTGATCCAAATTCGTTAAATTCTCTAATACAATACGCGGTTTCTCCAACACCAAGGAATTAGTCGCAAAAGTGGTATCCTGCCCCGAATCTACTCCATGAGTATCAATTCCGACTCCGGCAATTTGACGTTCCTCAAGTAAGAACCGCGTCGCATCGCTACCAAACCCAGGAAAATGCATACTTCCTTGCTCGTCCTGGTATAAAAAAGCTTTTTTATCCGACCATTTCTCTTGCCAACCTGTATACAGTAACACCACACAACCAGGCGGAATCTTACCGTAGCGTTCCTCCCAACTCAGAATATCCTCAACACAAAGAGTATAATCCGGATTTACCAGCGCCTGTTCCCGAATATCAATAACTACCCCAGGGACAACCAGCGACTCAGCAGAATACTCGTGAATTCCTACACCATCAAGGTGAAAACTGTTGGAAGCATTAATATGAGTCGCACTGTGTTCCCCTAGAGAAAAACGCCGCAGATAATAACCATCCTTATGCAGTTGGGCCACAGTCTCAAATTCAACTGGTGGATCACCTTGCCATTGAGGAATATCTGAGTCAATGACATGACTCAAATGTATCACCCGCGAATAAGTAATTTTCTTCTCTTTTCTTGCTTCGTGCTCTCTACGCCTTTGCGGTTCATTATCAAAACCCGATCGCGTCAATCTCCCCAAAGTTGCTTCCATAATAGCAGGAGTTTGACCCATGACAGTAAAGACCAGCGCCTCACGGTACACCCGTTGTGCATTATGATGACTATATATAGCAGCACCACTAGAAACAGTCACCGCTGCATGAGCTATTCGTCCCGCAAGATCAATCGCCCAAGCCCGCAATTGTAAGCGTTCAGCAAATTCCAAACTAGAATTATTTTGCGCTTCGCGAACAGCGTTGCGACAGTTATTCAATTCCTGTTGCAGAGAATCAAAAGCTTTTTGGATAAAAGGTAGAGGTTTTCTGCTGACAACGGACTCCACAATATCTAAACCAGCAAGGGCGCATCCTGTCGCCATAAAAACAGCTGCAAGAATATTCTTTTTATCGTTTTCGTGAATCCAACCAGCAGGTTTAATGAAAACAACACTTTCTGTGGGCAAGAACCAGTTTTTCAGGGTAGCGGTTACGGTATTAGCTGATGTCATCGCCGCCAGCTGTGCTGGAGGTGAAAGTGTCAGCGTACCTCCTGACTCTTGATGTGTTTCGACTAACGGGACAATACCATAAACAGCGCCACCATCTGGTAATGTGGCAGCAATGATAAATTCCCCAAAAAATTCCCATCCTGTCACCCAAGGAACAACCCCATTAAGTTGATATCCCCCAGCAACCGGTATGGCTACAGTCAGGGGATCACCTGCGCGTCGCAACTGGGAAAAACCAACACCGAGTAAAATTTTACCGTTGCCCATACGGGGGAGGTATCTTTCCTGTAGCGACGAGTTGCCACTAGCAACAAGCATACCAGCCGCACTCTGGTGTTGAGTTTGCAAAAAGACTAAAGCACCAGAATAGCGTGCTACTAGTTCTTGAAAGTCGCCATATGTCTGTTCACTAACTTCTTTTCCACTCCAGTGATGTGGAACCTTGAGTGCCAAAAGGTTTAATTCGCCAAGACCTCGGAGTGCATACAATAAAGTATTTGGATCATGGTCTATCTTGTTCGCTTGAGGTACAATTTCTTTGAGCAAGTAGGACTTGGCTGTATCTAAGAGAAAGTGATTATCCTTCAAAGTCTGTTCTAATATTGCTTCGATAGGATTGCAAAGGTTGACTTGCTACTTAGTAGCAGAAACAACCCTCCAATTTCTGGAGTTATCAGATTTTGGAGGGCTTAAATGTTGCAGCAAAAAGTGAATTAGTAATAAGTAAACAACGTCAATATTAAGTGGAAGTTAAGAAAAGGTTAAGGTAAGGTAAAAAAATGTCATGCTAAGAAACTTCTTTAGCGATCAAAAAGTTTAAAATGTCAAGTTTTTTTAAATGAAATGATACCAATTCAAAAAATGTTTGCGATAGATGGAACGCATTAAGCGATTACTAGTAACTGTTTGAGAATCTAAAATCTAAAATCCAAAACGGTATAAGTTGTTCTTAGATTTGAAAGGTGTCAAGCAAGAGATGGGCAAGTATAACAGTGCGTTGAGTGGAGAGTTTTATCACAAACACTAAGGATCTGTTACAGAAGGGAGTTGCTTGGGCGCAGTTGGAGCAGTAAATTCAGTTACTCTGGGAGTGGTTTGCGATGCGTTATCTCTTAGCCGCCCAATGGGCATTGGCGCGGATCGCCCACCCCAAACAGGCGAAGTCGGTTGGGGACGAAATTCTACAATGTCGCGTTTAATGGTGATATCGTAGCCACCAAAAAAGTCATGTCCGAGAAGCCCAGTTTCTAAATCCGCGCCTGCGATCGCCACAGAAACATGATTCACCTTCGCCCCTGCAACTTCCATCGAATCCACATAACCGATAGGAAATTCCACTGCTTTAGAATTTGCTGTGTTTGCCTTAGCCTTTCCGACTTGCACCACTCCCAAAGCATTTGCCATATTCTGGGTGATCACTGTGCCACTAGCCCCGGTATCCAAAATCATCTCAAACGGTTGAGTGCCATTAAAGGTGACTTCGATAATTGGCGTACCACCAATTCGCCGTTTAATCTGGGCTATATACACCTGTTGTTCGTTTTGTCGTTTAATTGTTGGTGGAACAAACACCTGTTGTTGTTTAAACGGTGCTGGTGGAGTTACCTGTGGTAATGGTGGTTGGAATTTTTCTACAGGTGCAGCAGGTATTTTGGTGAGACTTGGTTTGGTAATAGCTGGTGTCACACTTGGTGTCACAGCTGGTGTCACAGAAACTTGAGGAATGGCAGCTATTCTTTCTGGTTGTGCTTGTTGTGCCGGATTGATAGGGGGGACGGCTTTGTGTATTGCATTTTTGAGATCAAGCTGGTAATCTAAAATTTTTGCTTGGGCGTTTGTGAAATCAGGACTATCAGCTGGCACTTTTCTCATCAAGGCGATCGCATCTGCAAGCTGAATTGCCACAAAATTCCAATCCTCTGTCGATTTAGCGGATTGGCTGACGTTGAGAGCTCCAACAGCTTTGTTCAGTCCCTGTTCAAAATAGTTAACTGAAATCTCTCTGGTGGGCTGCATCGTTGGCTGTGGTTGTGGAGTTGCACTTGGAGGTGCCATTGTCGCTACAGGCGAGGCAACGCTTTGATCTTTAGACGCAGGTTGCTCCTCACGACTTGTAACGCTAATTTGTTGCTTTCGATTACAGGCAACAGTCAAAACCGCTAGTGTGGTTGACAGAAGAATCAGCGCTGCTCGGGATAAGATAAACTGATGCATGATTAATTATGATTTTACTTGCGCTTCGGCGTCGAAATTTACTGCGACTGTCTATTCTTGTTGGAAGATTTTATATGTCATGCTCTTAAATTTTAGTTTGTAAGGTACGGGGTAAGAATTTCATAATCTGTAAACGGACAGGTGAAGTGATGATGAAATTAAAGCTTAATTATTTTGTAGCTCGTGTTTTACCTGTCTTCCATTAAATTTGCATACAGCAAGCGAGCAGGATGGTTACCAATACTGTTTTTTCATTTGAAATTTGGAAAGAGTGTAAAGTGCGTGCCCAAGGCATAGGGCATGTTTTGAATTTTGAACTGTTTACCTGTCGCCTAATCACATCACAAATCTTGGAATGTTATCGCCTATGTCTGTTTTTGACGCAAGACCTGCTATTTTTGTTTTGGCAGATGGAACCACATATCGTGGTTGGTCTTTTGGTGCGACTAGAACCACGATTGGGGAAGTTGTCTTTAACACTGGTATGAGTGGATACCAAGAAGTCCTGACAGACCCTAGTTACTGCGGTCAGATAGTTGTTTTTACTTATCCTGAGTTGGGGAATACTGGCGTTAATTTAGAGGACGAAGAATCAAGTAAACCACAGGTGCGGGGTGCTATTGCTCGCAATATTTGTACTCGACCGAGTAATTGGCGCTCAACACAATCTTTACCAGAATACCTAGAACAGCACCACATACCTGGTATCTATGGAATTGATACCCGCGCCTTAACTCGTAAAATTCGGGAGTTCGGAGCCATGAATGGTGGTATTTCCACAGAAATTCTGGATGAGGCTGAATTGCTAGAGCAAGTACAGGCAGCCCCTAACATGAAAGGATTGAACCTTGTGCACGAGGTTACTACCCCAAACATATATGAATGGTCTGATCCCACCCAGCCAGTATGGGAGTTTAACCCTGCTTGTCAAGAAAATTCCGAGGAATCTTTTACTGTCGTCGCCATTGACTTTGGGGTAAAACGCAATATTTTGCGTCGTTTAGCAAGTTACGGTTGTCGGGTTATTATTGTTCCCGCAAACACCTTAGCAGAAGAAATTCTCAAATACAATCCCGATGGGATCTTTCTTTCTAATGGTCCTGGCGATCCAGCATCTGTTACCGAAGGAATTAAAACGACGAAAGCGTTACTAGAGACTAACAAACCGATATTTGGTATTTGTATGGGACACCAGATATTGGGTCATGCACTAGGAGCGGAAACTTTTAAACTAAAATTTGGTCATCGTGGTTTAAATCAGCCAGCTGGTCTACAACAAAAAGTAGAAATTACCAGCCAAAACCACAGCTTTGCCATTGATCCAGACACTTTACCTAACAGTGTTGTAGAAATTAGTCATCTTAATTTAAACGACTCCACTGTTGCTGGGTTACGTCACAAATCTTTACCTGTTTTTTCTGTACAATATCATCCAGAGGCAAGTCCTGGTCCTCATGATGCTGATTATCTATTTGAGCAATTTGTCCAAACAATGCGAGCTGCTCGTCGAGCAACAGTTGCCAAAGTAGGATAAAAATGAAGAAAGCCGCACAAAAGAGGACAAGGGGACAACAAACAAAAGTGAGAAAGTAAGAAAATGAGGGAGCGAAAAAGGCAGGGAGAATTTTCCCCTACCCTTCGGGTATGACTATGGCTAACGCCAGTTGGCTGCAGTTGGGTAACCTCAAAGCAGCACCAGTCTTACTCTGTGGCTCTCTACTTTCCTCACTTCCCCTATCTCCCATCTTCCCTGCCAGTAGGTTGTAGACAACCTACACTAAAACCATCTATACTTGAGCGTTCACCATAACTCATGAGGAGGGAATTATTGCTGAGCCACTTAATCTAACTGTAAGCCTGAGAGGCACTCGTGAAGTCCGGGATAACTGCCAGCTATTCCGCCTCACAGGTTTGTTAGACGCCTTTTCCGAACCAACATTTCGCAAGGTTATTGGGAGCAAGATTGACGAGGGACCAAGGCACATTATTCTGGATCTCTCGCAAATCGATTTTGTTGATAGCTCTGGCTTGGGTGCTTTGGTACAGTTAGCCAAGCAGGCTCAAAACTCCGAAGGCACTTTCCAAATTGTCACTAATGCCCGTGTTACTCAGACGGTCAAGCTTGTTCGTTTGGAGAAGTTTCTTGCCCTACAACAATCAGTTGATGTGGCTTTAGAAAACGTCAAATCGTCTTGATTCCTTGACCTGATAACTTCATATAGCTATCCAATCATTCAATCTGGATAGCTTAATTATTATGAAATTAAAATTTATGATTTTGCATAACGTTAACTGATAAAGTACGGAGCAAAAAGGTAAAGTACAAATATATTGGGTTGAGAAAGATAAAGAAATAGTGTATGAGGCTCAAGGACGTGTAATTGTATGCTATAATAGGTTCATGTAAAGTCCATTTCATACCTCATTCCTTATAATTTAAGGCTTTCAAAATATTTCTACTTTTAGATCCTAGATAAATCATTATGGATTTATCTGGATCTCACACTTCATCCGTCAGTGCTTTTAGTGTATGAAATGGTAACCAAAATTGAAAAAAAGATAAAATTTAGCAAGTAAGTTTTTTAGCATTGACTATTCTTAGGTAAACCTGCCTAATATAGCGTGTGAGGAAAAAACAACTTGTGACATCAAAGGAGGAAAACCTACTAGATGGCTCAAATGAAATTCCTAGTCAGGATTCAGTTTGGTGTCAACTACTAAGGGCAAGCAAAGAGCAATTGTTCCAAGAGATTTCACTAGCCCAACTGCAACAATTATCTCCTACTGCTTTAGCTTACTTGGGAGATGCAGTTTGTGAGCTCTACGTTAGAATGTTTTATCTACTACCACCAAGGCGACCCGAAGCATACCATCGTCTAGTTGTGGCACAAGTCAGGGCAGAGACGCAAGCCAAAATGTTGCAGTCGCTGTATCCTCATCTAAATAACACTGAGTTAGAAATTGTTCGACGGGGTCGCAACGCTGCCAGCGGACGCCCTAGGCGGGTTGATATGGCAACCTATCAACAAGCAACTAGTTTAGAAACTTTAATTGGCTACCTGTATCTCACCGATTTTGATCGCTTAAGTGAACTTTTGCAAAAACTTGACTTAGAAAAGCCGTAAGAAATTCAATTCACGAATCGCAAAACTTGCAGAGTCGGCTTAGACCAATTGAGATCACAACAATGCTTACCTATTAAGCTCTACCAATAACTTACATGATAGATAAACCAAGAAAAATTAAGACTTCTGGCGAACAGAATAGTGCGCAACCCTTGAAAATCAAGGGTAAGCGTGTCATTTCTCATCTGAGTCCCAATCCCAGAGGTAAGGGTGCTAACGGTTTGAGAGACAGCCCACGCCCACATCGTAAATTCTCTGATTCATCTATTTCTTTTGAGCAATCAGAAGATAAAGATTTGATCTACGGTCGTCATCCAGTGTTAAGTGCTTTGGAAAGCGAGCGGGATCTTAACCGTATCTGGATTACTTCCCGCCTCCGTTACGATCCCCGCTTTCATTCGCTGATTTTACGAGCGAAAGAAAATGGCACAATTGTTGACGAAGTTGAGCCTAAGCGCCTAGACCAAATTACAGAGCAAGCTAACCATCAAGGTGTTGCGGCGCAAATTGCTCCCTACGCCTACATTGACTTGGATGAGTTGATTGCTAGGGCAAAATCTGAAATTGATCCTGTTATTGTTGTCGCTGATGGAATTACTGACCCCCACAATTTGGGAGCAATTATTCGCACAGCAGAAGCATTGGGTGCTCAAGGAATGGTGATCCCACAACGCAGAGCATGTGGGATCACCTCCACAGTCATGAAAGTGGCTGCTGGTGCTTTAGAAAACTTTCTTGTCGTTAGGGCGGTGAACTTGCAACGTGCTTTGGAAGAACTAAAAGCTGCTGGCTTTTGGATTTACGGTACTGCTACAGAAGCAAGCGAACCTATACATAGCGTGAAATTTAACGGTCCTATTGTTTTGGTAGTTGGTTCTGAGGGCGAAGGTCTCAGTATATTGACACAACGACATTGTGATTTTTTGGTGTCGATCCCCTTGCAAGGTAAGACTCCAAGCCTGAATGCCTCAGTAGCAGCGGGTATGGCGCTTTATGAAATTTATCGTCATCGCTGGATAAATACCCTATACCAGGATAAATTCCAAAAAATTTCTTTGAAAAAAGAAGAGTAAACAGAGTATAAAGAAATGTAAAGCAGTCAAAACTGGCAGCATTTAAAACCGAGTATCACATTTAGAAATTGGCGAGAACCATGAAAACTATTTGGAATAACCTTAAGGAATTGTTGATTAACATATTCGACAATTTTGGCTTAGCTTGGTGGGTGGAAATTGTAACACAAAACCCCCGTTGCACTTACTACTTTGGACCTTTTGTCAGTTCTGCCGATGCAAAAGCGGCGATAAAAGGCTACGTAGAAGATTTGGAACTGGAAGGAGCGCAAGGAATTGGGGTTGATGTAAAACGCTGTAAACCAAGTGCTTTGACGATTGCTGATGACCTGGGGGAACGCACTGACCGCAAAGTACAGCCTGTCTTTAGCGGTCAAATGTAACTAAATTGAGGAGAATTCAGTAGTCAGTTATCACTGAGCCAGCACTCTTTGGAGGGTCTCCCGCAGCGCTGGACTAACCCTAAGGCGTGGCGTCAGCCATAGGGTTATCAATTTAGTGATCGCTGAGTTCTTTTCTGGTTATAAGGCTATCTTGTAGTTGCGCTTCGGCGTAACTACACACTGACAACTTTTTGGTTTTTCTCAAGCCAGTGGTCAATGTCGCTCAATACCTGGTTAGGGATTTCCCATGGAAAAAGATGAGCAGTATTAGGATAGCAGTGTGATTGACAATCTTTGAGGTAGCGAGAAGTTTCTAAGCTGGCGTCAGCTGTAATGTGGCGATCGCATGCACCAGCTAGTACTAAAGAAGGACATTGAATTTTTTCTAGGTCTGTTAGTCGATTGTACCCAGCCCCAATTGCCGAATAAAGAGCGCGAGTCGCAGGAGCAGAAGTTTGTAAGTAGGCTGATACTGCATCTTTTGCTATGTAGCTGTAGGCTGCGGGAGTGTGTTGTTGGATTAGGTAGCGAAAGAGCGATCGCTTGCCAAAAGTTTCAATATTCCACTGCCAATCTGGTTTAATATAACTCAACAACCCAGCTACACCGGTGTAAACATTATCTTGCCAAGTTATAGGCGGATGATTGCCTCTGGGTCGGGCAGCTGTCGCCACTAAAATCAGTCCAGCGACTCGCTGAGGTAGCTGTAGTGCTAATTCCATTGCTAAAATGCCACCGAGCGACCAGCCGAGTATCAGACATTTTTTAATTCTAAAACGGTCTAAAAGCGCTTCCAGGTCAATCAAATGGTCGCGCATATCAAAATTGCCATTAAACCGACTTTTGCCATATCCACGCAAGTCTGGAGCAAAAGTTTGAAAGCGTTTTGACAGGTGATTGGTAAAGACACAAAGACTAGAACCAGAACCAGGATGACCGTGTAAGCAGAGAATTGGGAAGCCTTGACCTTGAATGTGAACGTTGAGGTCAACAGCAGATGAAGCTGTGTTGCTATGGCGAGAGTTCATCATTATTATGTTGCTTTATATAATTATGTCACATAGGCAAATTACGGGTACATTTGTACCACGCGCCACATGAATCAGTCATCTGTCAAAGGTCATTGAGTTAGGAATTATGACTTTTCTACATACCTTCCTGCATAATTAATCACACACATCTGCCTGTATGTGTTGTGAATTCCAAAAGCAACTCCCGCTACCTTAAAAGCAGGATTAAACATATTTATTCTATGACCACGATCTGGAACTCCATCGTCAATAATTAATTGCATGACAATATCTTGTGCCGTGTGGGAACCATAACTAATATTTTCTCCGGCGGTGAGTTTCCAAGTTCCGTAGCGGCTTAGGCGAGTAAAGGGATCACTTTTGTCGCTTCCTTTGTGACCAAGAATTCCTTTTGAACCTTGGTCTTTGACATGATCCCTCGCCGCTCGTGACATTCCTTTGGATGCTGTTAAAGATCCGACTGGAGTGACTGACTTGAGAAAGGCGATCGCCTCATCAACGGCTTTCACTCCTTCCTCTGTTTGTAAATAGACATGACGCGAAATTTTAACTCGGTTACCTTCAAAACGTTGTCTATAGTTTTTTAATACTGCAGCATAAGCAGTGGGATTCGTTCTCGCCTTGTTCATTTCTACAATCACTTGTTGTTCAAGGCGAGAAAGAGTTTTCCCGGTTAGCGACACATCAGAATTTCCTTTGGGAATGTTAGGTACAGAGGAGTCAGGCTCAAACAATACATCACAAGATGTCGTGGATAGGGTGACAAGTGTTAATATCCAAAATACCATCTGACGCATCAACAGTCTCATAACTTTGGAGCAACCAGTCAATATAGCAGTTCCCAATTGGGTGTGATACAGATTCTTTTAGGACTTACGCACTGAACAAATACACAGTCGTATGTATTAAGAAAACTGCTCTCTATGGCACATTTACATTGAGAAACTTGACATAATCCTCACAAGATCCTCACTTTTTACATCTATTATTTAGTATGTAAATCTCCTAAGAGAAAGGCAATACATCCTTAAACACCTCTAGTAGAAGCTTATGTCAAATTCACAAAGACAGCTTTTTGTCAATGCGTAAGTCCTATATTTATAGGAGCTGTTCTATAGCTATTGATGTCAATTGAACAAAAAAACCCAAGTCCATAACCTGTTGTCGTTGCTATGCTGTGCGTGGTTTGAGACATCCCAGGCAAAGCATGGCAACAAAATACCCTGAAAGTCCTGTTGTATTTGAGTTTTGTTTCAGTTGACACCAATGTTCTACGCTGTGCGTTTATCCCATACCTGTATTTCATACAAGTGAGAATCGCTATATGTCTTTAGATGCATGAATTGATGACTGGCTTCGGTGATGATTTAGTAACTGATACCACTGCGAACTGAAAACACGAAGACTCCTCGTTAATGACTATGGCACGCACTCGCATTCAGAAAAAGCAGTGGGATAGAGAGTTTCTAAGCTCCAAAAGCCATGTTTAACGACGATTTTTGAGCTTAGAAACAGCAATTTCTTTGTCCTGATATTCTCCCGCATAATTAATCACGCACATCGTTTTGTATTTAGCGTGAATCCCATAGGCAACTCCAGCCACTCTAAAAGTAGGGTTAAAAATGTTTTTTCTATGACCACGATTGGGCACTCCATCATCAACAATTAACTGTATGACAATATCTTCAGCCGTACTCGGACCATAGCTGATATTTTCCCCAGCGGTAGATTGCCAATTTCCGTAGCGTTCCATACGAGTAGATGGATCACTACCATCGCTACCTAAGTGACCTGTCGAACCTCTTGAGCCATTATCTTTGACAAGGTCTTTAGCACCCAAAGACATTCCCTTAGATATCTTTAAAGGAGCAACAGGACTCGCTGACTGAAGAAAGTTAATTGCTTCATCAACGGCTGATAGCCCTTCGTGTGTTTGGAGAAAGCGCCGGTCGTAGATTTTAACTAGCTTACCTTGAAAGCGCTGTTTATAGTTTTCCAACACGGGAATGTAAGCCTTGGGATTTGCCCGTAGTTTGTTCATTTCATTAATGACTTGTTGTTCTAACGGAGATAGGTAATTTACCCGTATCGTTCCAGTAGAATAAGCTTCTTGGACTCCAGTGGGGGGAATCTGTGCATCTTCTGCCACCGCTTGCTTAGATATCAATAGTTGAGAACTGTAACTTGCAGCCAGAGCGATAGGAAAAAACACAGAAAATCCACTGCAACGCATTAATGACTTCATGATTTGTGTTCCACCAAAGTTAATAGGGTTATTTGGAATGCATCGCGTTTTGCTCATATTTACCAATTTTTGGTATAATCATACACATCATTTTAGTCTATGTACTTGCATCCTTTGTAACCTTGCGAACTAAACACAATAAACAGTAATCCTAGCTTAATAGGGATTATCAGTGATGACTCATGATGCAAAAACTTAGACACGCACAACTTTTATACTAAGCAAAACCCGATGAGAACTGAAAACTAGTGATGATTCAAGACATTTCCTGTATCAGACAGTGACTATCCACCAGATAAATTTTGACCACTCATCACAAACAAGGGGATGCGAGAAGATCCCAGTCTCTGAGCAAGCCTTATATCTTTCTTGATTGCACTGTCAGCACTCTGATGATGGTTCCAGAGGTCACCAGGCAAGGTGTGAGCACCTTGAAACCTTTGAACAGCCAAAAAATCTTTGGCCAGATCTGAACACAGCAACTCACCAAGTTGTTTTTCATGAGTCAATAGTACATTTTGCTGTTCTAATTGCTGACTGATGCAATTTGCTGCATTTGTGGGAAGTGACCAACCCATGATCAAACAAACCAAGGATAGTGCAGTTAAGCAACACAGCCACTGAAGTCGTTTTCCAAGCCAAGACCAAGAAGAGAATACACACATATAAACAATCGTTGTAGTTTATATTTCTACACTTATCTAGTATTATTCCCTGATATCAACCAGAATAGTTAATACTTTGCAAACAAATTAATTAAGTGTCTTCACTGACTTTTTACAGTTCACAAAATTATCTCATAAATTTAGCAGTAAACAAAGTGTATTTTTTACAATTAGTCAATATAACTGCAGAATAACTGCAGAATACGTCACAAATGAACGTGATTTCGATATTGTTCAGTTAGTGGATAAGTAAATTTCACTCTGCTTTATAAAGAATCAGTGAACTTAGCAGGAACTATATATAGTTATTTTTAATTAAAAATAAACTATTCATTAAAAATCATCATATTTAAATGTCTTATTAATAGCTATTTAGGTAAACCCTTAACCTGCATCAACTCCAAACCCCGTTCAAATACTTCATCGATTGGCAACATTTGCTCATCAGTCGTCAGAAATTTATGGTCTTTTGTTGCCTGAATAACAGAACCATCCTCTAGACAATATTCAAAAACTTCTTGCTGCCCACGATTATGCCATTGAGCAATAGGTTGTGTGTAAATATTTCCGTTACTATCGACTGTGTAAACGCTACATTCAATTCTTTTTTCCACAATTTGCCCAATAGGTAAAAACCCATATTCTAGCGTTAACACTTCTGTGTCATAGCTGAGACAATATTCAGCAAACTTTAACATTTGCTCGAATAATTCTTCAGCAATTTGTTTTTTTACTCCATTTTTGGCAGCACCATCCACAAATTTTTCTCGCTGCTTCATCATTTCCTCAACTTTCTTTTTCCCCATTGCACGGCGCAGCAAATCTGCCTGTCCTAAAGAATATCCAGCCATATCTTGAGCAATTTTCATAATTTGCTCTTGATAGACCATAATTCCATAGGTCTCATCTAATATCGGTTCTAGAATTTGGGTTTCATAGTCAATATTTTCTCGACCATGCTTGCGGTTAATAAACTTGGGAATCAGTCCTGCATCTAATGGACCTGGTCGATAGAGTGCCAAAATAGAGGAAATATCTTCTATGTTGGAAGGCTTTAAATCGCGTACTATTTGCCGCATTCCAGAAGATTCTAATTGAAATATACCTTCTAATTCTCCTGCCTCTAAGAGTTTGTAAGTCTTTTCAACATCTTTGGGCAAGGTGTTAAATTCACCTTTTGCTAATATTCTCTGAGCTTTTCTTTCTTGAGTCGTAATGTCATATGGATCAACTCTAAATCCTCGGCTTTGTGAAATCAAATCGATGGTTTTCTGAATCATAGTCAAATTTTTTAAACCCAGAAAATCCATTTTCAGCAGCCCTAGTGATTCCAAATCTTCCATGAAATACTGGGTGATCACAGAACCATCGTTATTTTTTTGCAGTGGGACAATTTCATCTAATGGCTCAGCGGAAATCACCACACCAGCCGCGTGCACACCAAATGTTTTGTTTGTTCCCTCAATACGAATTGCCATATCAACCCAATGCTGTACCCTTGGGTCATTATCATATTTTTCTTTAAACTCTGGTTCTGGTGTTGCATCGGAAATCATTACCTTGAGTTTAGTGGGTTTCCCTCGGGAAACAGGAATAAGCTTTGCCATTTTGTCTGATTCTCCATAGGGAATATTTAAGACTCTGGCAACATCTTTTAAAACTGCTTTAGAAGTCAAGCGGTTAAACGTTATGATTTGGGCGACTCTCTCTTTACCGTATTTTTCTGTCACATAATCAATGACTTTATCCCGTTGTTCGATACAGAAATCTGTATCTATATCAGGCATGGATTTCCGTTCAGGGTTGAGAAATCTTTCAAAGAGGAGTCCATGATGTACAGGGTCAATGTTAGTAATCCCCATAGTGTAAGCAACCAATGACCCTGCGGCAGAACCGCGACCAGGACCTACAGGAACATTCTTGTCTCTCGCAAATTTGATGTAGTCCCACACAACTAAAAAGTAGCTGGAGAAACCCATCTTCTGAATCATTTTTAGTTCATACTCCAACCTATCTTTATAAGTTTGGTCAATATCATTTCTAGATTTACGATTTAATTTTTCTAAAAGTCCTTGCCAAGCAACTTCTTCAACATATGTATTAGCAGTATGACCAGATGGGATGGGATAATTGGGAATGCGAGGTTCACCTAAAATCTGGTAAGGTTCGACTTTATCTGCAACTTCAACTGTAGTTATTACAGCTTCTTCAATGACATCATCTGGCAAATGGTCACGAAACAGCCGCTTCATTTCCTCAGCAGATTTTAGATATTCTGTACCGCTATAACGCATTCGATTATCTTCAGCAATCAATTTGCCAGTTTGAATGCATAGCAAAGCATCGTGTGCTTCAACATCGTAACAAGAAATAAAATGTGAGTCATTGGTGGCGACAATTTTAATATCAAGTTCTCGCGCAATTTTGACAATTTCTACATTCACTATCCGGTCTTCTTGTGAGCCGTGGTCTTGAATTTCTAAATAATAATCTTCACCAAAAACTTCTTTGTACCACCGAGCAACTTTACGTGCGGCCTCTAATTTCCCACTGAGAATTGCTTGCGGAACTTCCCCACCCAAACAAGCACTCGTTACAATTAAGCCTTCGTGGTACTCTTTTAATAATTCTTTATTTACGCAAGGACGGGAAAAAATCCCTTTACCCTGCACACCTTGAAGATGAGAAATTGTTGTGATCTTAACTAAATTTTTATATCCTTTTGTATTTTTGGCTAAAACAACTTGATGATAGCGGGGACGGCGTTCTTGTTTTGTAAAATCGCCGTTGATGATATACATTTCATTGCCAATAATTGGCTTGATATTTTTATTGCGGCAGATTTTAATCAGTTCGATCGCACCATACATCACACCATGATCCGTCAGGGCTATTGCTTTAATCCCCAGTTCGATGGCGCGATCCGCTAAATCCGGCAGTTGACTTGCTCCATCAAGCAAACTGTAATCACTATGAATGTGCAAAGGAACAAAGGACATATGCGTTTCCAGCTAGCAGTGAAAAACACGAAACGTATACCAGGGTAACGCAGTTTGTACCTGAGCGCGCTTATCTTATTTAGAATTTCTAATAATTAAATTTAATATCTAAAGTCAACAACTAGGGGTGTAAGGGTGTAATGGTGTAGGGGATGTAAGAGCGTGAGGGTACCCAACCCATCACTATTTATTGCCTACCCGAAGGGCATTGCACAAAAAGAAAATTCTCTCTCTATTTTTACAATACTCCTTCCTACACCCCTACACCGCTGTACCTTCTACCTTCAGCCAAGCCTTATAACTTAGTAGAGGTAGATCCAGGACGCGTTACTTCATTAGGATCCCGAACTACTCGGGTTTGAGAGCGTTTAGGAATAAGACCTGCAAGACCTGCAAGACCAAGTAAACCAAGCCAACCCCAGTCAGAATGGGTTTCGGTTCTCACCTCTCTAACGCCTTGATTATTTGTTGTCGTGTCTGTGGCGCTGCCAGTGCCTGTACCAGTTGTCCCACCGGTGGTGTCAGTGCCACTACCAGTTGTACCCGTACCATTTGTTGTACCAGTTCCAGTAGTGCCACCAGTTGTGTCACCAGCGCCACTACCAGTTGTACCCGTACCATTTGTTGTACCAGTCCCAGTAGTGCCACCAGTGGTGTCAGTGCCAGTACCAGTCGTACCCGTCCCATTTGTTGTACCAGTGCCTGTGCCTGTGCCTGTGCCTGTGCCGGTACCGCTTGTTCCTGTGCCATCTGTCGTACCTGTACCTGTAGTGCCCGTGCCCATGCCTGTACCTGTACCTGTACCTGTAGTGCCTGTGCCTGTGCCTGTACCTGTACCTGTACCTGTAGTGCCTGTGCCTGTGCCTGTGCCTGTAGTACCAGTACCTGTAGTGCCAGTACCTGTACCTGTACCGGTAGTGCCTGTGCCAGTACCTGTACCTGTACTACCAGTGCCAGCACCAGTGCCAGCACCACTACCACTGCTGGCACCACCAGATCCTCCACTACCACCACCACCACCAGATTGGGCAGAAACAGGTAGAGTTAAAGTCAAAGTAGCTAAACCGAGAGCGAAGGCGCTAGCCCAAACATTTTTAGATAAATGAGAAAGTTTCATAGTTTTTGTTGATTTTGTGTTGCAAGTTTTTTTGATAAATTGTCTGCTTTTTTTAAATGAGAACTGTTATAAATTGCTAGTTTTTTCGAGACTTATAACTTCATCTGAATTTTTAATAAGCTTTTTTCCTACCATAGAAACAATAGCAATCTTTAATAACTCTGCAAGAGCTTTTGTGGAATCGAACAACATAATCTGCTATTTGTAAAATTTACACTACTAGTTAGTACGATACCTGCTATTGTTTTTCTCAACCTTCTACCATAGGAATAAACCGACTAATCCTCAAGGAGTAAGCTGGATTTTCAGTTAGCTTAAGAGCATAGATACAGTTAACAGGTCTCAATCTCAAAGATGTGGCAATTATAAGTAGGAGATATAGCAATGCGATTGCGATCAGACACAAACATGCGAAAAAATATCCAATTTTCTTGAAATCTGGCTGATGGGAGTAGAAACGATGCCAATAGTATGGTATGTAAACAGGGTCGCAAGACCAGTTTTAAGGTTTGAAAGTCTTTGAAAATAATCCACGCCTCTTGATATTTTTCTGGACTATTACTCCAAACATAGAAATCTCGTTCTTGACTATCCCTGGAGGCACGACGTACTCGTTGAGACATTGCCATCGGTCTTTTCCAAGATAGCTGTAATTGCACTGTGCTTAAAGCGTTGGTTTGATAAGCTGTTGTGCCTTTAATTTGCATAATTTGGGCAGGCAAGATAGCGACTCCACAAGAGTTCCATTAAAATAGGGTGTGCAAATTGTAAGATTTTCAGCTTATCAAATCCGTTTGTTTCGGAATTATCGCTGCTTCCTCATTTCTCTAAATTTCCATCAAAAGCATCTTGTGATGACGATGGAACAACCATTCGATTTCCTTTTTGATGACGCGCTTGCCATTCGGTGTAGAAAAAGAGAATAGCAAGCAAAATATAGCCGACAGCCCAAGGCGTTCCAGTTCCAAAACCCAAATTGACAACAGTATCTGCTACAGTCCAACGGTAGCTATGCATCAATCCAAACCAAGAGAGGAAAGCTGCGGCTATAGACCAATAAGCAGCTTTGCGGAAGTCTCGCTCAATAATATAAACTGTGATACCAGCTAAAATCATAGCTGAAAAAATAAAGCCCTGCTCTAAAGCAAAAGCACCATCTATATATGTATCGCTCAATTTAAACTTTTCAATTAAAGCAGGTGTCAGGGGTTTGTCTGGTGTTCCCAAACCTCCTACGCGTAATGCATTTTTAGCAATTAAAGCGCCCCAACCTGCAATACCTGGTAACAAACCAACAACAACAGCCGGAGCATGGTGAGAAGGAGTTGCTGTAAAGCTTTGAGCTACAATGACGATGCCAATCCATAACACAATTGCCATTCCAGCTTCAATAGGGACAAAATAAGCAAGGATGGCAACGGTTCCAGTTAAGCACAGCAAGCCCATAAAAATACCGTTGAGAATGGAGTAACCCACTCTTGCACCTAAAGCTTTCCAACCAGGATGTCCAATATAAATGGTTGTTGGGAAACAAGAACCACAAATGGCTGCAACCAATGTACCAATACCATTAGCTGTAAGACTTGGGGCTACAGGATAAGCATCTCCAGCAGCTTCAGCACTTTCTAAATTTTGTAGGCTACCGACAAGGTTAAAAAGTCCCATTGGTAAAATGATGCTGAAATAGTCCAGTAAAACTGCGCGACTATTCCATAAATCTCCTAACCATAACCTTGGTATGTAAACTCCTATCGGTTGTACTGCAGTGGCGAACTTGGCGTTATCCCAACTCACCAAACCTGTACCCCACGCCAAACCAATTCCCAAAAGCACTGCTAATAATCCACCAGGAATGGCAAATCGCACTTGTCCAAAGTAGGTAATTAAGATAACGCCTAAAGGAACTAAACCAACTACGGGATTGGCAAAAGTCCGAAATAGAAAGCCAATCGCTATGAAAGTGATAGCAATACCACCTAAAGTGGAAAGCATAGCTGCACGAGGAGCAAGGCGACGCAGAGGATTACCAATCCATGCACCGACTAACTCAATCAAACCTGAACCTAAGCAAGCAACCAAACCGGCTTGCCATGCGAGTTCAGCAGCTTGTTCTGATGATACACCTTGAGCGATCGCCGTCAACCGCACAGGCAACATCACCAAAAATACATAAGCAAAAAGGCTCACAGTATTAATGCCATAAGGCAAAGCAGTGATATCATCCCGTTGTTCCCGCTTACCTTGTTGGTAAGCTAACCACCCATAATAAAAGTTACCAACAATCAAACTTAAAGCAATTCCTGGCAGAATACGTCTATACACCAGCAAGGGAGAAAAGCCAAGCACCCCTTGACACAAATTCACAATCAACAAAATTTGAATCAAGTTGTCGAGGAAAAGCCCAAATAAACCATCTATATCTCTGCGGACAAACCAGCGGGGAGCTTTAACTGTTGAGATTTCCATCGTCTACTTTTGCCTCGACAATTTTTTTGGGTTCACTTGTTGGTTTAAGGATATCAGTAAGGGTACTGTTTGGAGTTGTAAATCTTCAAGTATGCCTTGGAAAAAGCTTTCTGTTAAACTTGTCATAAGCGCAATACAAGTATGACAAAAGCCATGCTCACTGTCAGACTAGACGAAGAAACAGAACGCCAGCTAGCCGATATCTTGGCTCACGAGAAAACAGACAAGAGTGAGTTGATCCGACGCTTGATTGTTGAGCGCTGGCTTAAGTTGCAAGCAGGCAGAGTAAAGTAAGTTGGGTTGAGGCACGAAACCCAACATGAGCAAGTGTTTGTTGGGTTTCGCTTATGCTCAACCCAACCTACAATTCTTGTGGAAGGTAGAACTAGAGCGGCTTCTGATAATTCTTCACTCTACTTTAAAAACGGAGTGAGCAAAAACGCCTGCCCTATCTGGGTTTTCGTTTGTGTGTATCCTGCGTCAACTTAAGACATTCAACACTTGCTAGAAATCCACCAGAACTCAAGAAGGTAACCCCAAGCTCGATTCTTTTGGAAAAGATTAAACCAAATCCAACTCCATTAATCGAGATAACCATAGCTAAGGCAACAATCTTACCTGCTATGGCAATCCTCTGTGTCAATTTTGTTTGATTGAAGTCTTCGATTTGACTGGCGCTTGTACAATTGTCCAATTGCGAGTCAGTGTGATTGTTTGCCATAATTAAATGTTTTAAAATGTGTTATTTCTCCCAAACGCAGTTTGCGTTTGGGAATTTTACTTATCAGCGAGGAAATCAACAATAAACTGATCGAATCTTTGAGGTGCGATCGCACACCTGATCCCAAGTCTCTCTGACTCCAGCCTCTTGACGACGGCTATAGGTTCTAAAAAACACTGGATTGGCAGCTGGAGCAGTTTCTGGAAATTTTGCACCTTGGCGTTTCTTTTCAAGTTCACGAACCATAGATAATCAAGCCTTGTTGCTCACCGACATAGATTATGACTATACGCCAAGTAAATCAGAGAATAAAGATTGAAAAATTGTAAGATTTGCGCTGTGTGCGTGGCTAGACTCATTGCAGTATAATTTTCCTATGTCTAAGCCGTCACGCCTTTAATTTGCACACAGTCCACAGGTAAGATCTTTGCCAGCACCCTTTTTTATTCTTTTTGAACTTTAAATTTTGAATTTTAAATTTTGAATTTTAAATTGCCTATTGCCCTTTTAAAGGGAACGTGGCGGGGTAAAGGTATTTTATCCTTTGCCCTTTTCCATTTAACCTTTCCCCAGCCCACACCTGGCAACTTTGGGTTTGTTCCCCAGACATTACTTTACAGGTGCCGTCACTTTTTTGTGTCGATATTTGCATATCATTCTGATATGACTAAGCAATACTGCCACGCTTTCTGGCTTCTTTGTAAGAAGTTCCTACATTTTTTATACCAGCTTTGATCATTTGTCTTTCAAGGATGGCAAAGAATCGCGCCTTATCCCCGCCACGTACCACCGCTTGATTGTGGGCTTCGGCGATCGCCACTGGATACCCATATCCTTTCTGCACTTGTGCTAACATCAGTCCTAATGCTAGGTCAAACATTGTTGTGTTCTGGGCTACCCATGATGGCACTTCTATCCGGGCAATTTCGGTACCTACATGCACGTAACAAAAGTAAATTTGTTGGTCTTGGTACAAGTCAAGAATACGAACATTGCTGCGCCATAAGCAACCGCGTTGTCCTGGTTTAAGTAGAGTGGATAAAAGAGTTGTATCTCGTAAAGGTTCAAAGACTTTGCAAGGGACTTTTTCAAGTTGATTTGGGCAAAAGCTTGCACAATCTGGTACTGTGTGCGGACAAGCTAAAAGACGCAAAAAGTTCATGCCTTCAACATTGCGAGAAGCACTCACATAACCCATCAGGGGAATTTGAGCATCACGCAACTTTTGCCAAGCTTCCAAGATGGGGGGTAAGATGCGATCGCGTGCTTCTAAAGGTAATTGTTCTAAAAACCAGTAAATCAACGAACCATCCACCATTGCTAACGTAGGGACTTCTTCTATCCCCCTGTCCTCTTTTACACTGCAAGCCAATTCTGTCAGCACCGTTGTTTCACTTGATGTGCGGCAATAACCCATCCATTCTTCAGTACGAATACCCCATTTGCGAGAAAAATATAAATCCTCGGGGCGATAAAATATCTCCGGTAAACTATCTAGAAGTGGGTAACGGTTTTGTCCATAATGTAAGACAACTCTACCGATATTAAGAAGATAGCAGTAGGCAATTTCGTGGTGACTGGGAGATATTTGCGAACCATCGGTTGCAATGACGGTGTGTATTTTAGGGGGAACCGGGATATCAATACAGGTGTTGAGTGGTTCTAGGGGAGTCGCATTGGCAAAGAGGATGCGATCGCGCCATTTTTCCTGTCGCTGTAGCAAGTCATCCTGACAGTCCAAAGCATTTTGAAAATGTTTTTGAGCCAATTCTAAACGCTGACGACTCGCAGCCGCCTCTTGCGTCAGATGTTGACTCAAACCCTGCATTTGTCTTGCCAGCTTAGTGAGGTCAAGCATAATAGTAAGTTTACCAGTTGTGAAGTATGAGTTCTGAGTGTTGAAATAAAGAGACTCAGAACTCAGTACTCAGCACTATCTTAGAGGATGTTTTATCAGTGGTGATACTCACTAGCCAGCAGAGGCGAAATGTTTTGATATCAAATGATATCCATAAAAATTTTACTATACTGACATATAAGTATATAGATTTACAATGCAAGTATAATAAAATGTAGTATACGCCGAGTTGTAGAACCAAATCGGTGTCAATTGCCAGCGCCATATTCGCTCAATTGAGCGGTGTTGGTACAGTTTTTGCTATTCAATTGCAGGTGTTACATAAAATATGTGGCATCTGATTGTTGAGAGTATAAAAAATTAAGTAAATCTACTAGTCTTCTGGAGTATTGCATGACTAACCCAATTGTTGCTTTGAGTGCTGCTGAAATTCTTAAGCTTGCTTTCAATGAGTTTATTAAATCTAGTGCTGGCGAAGCTGCCAAAAAGCTGACTACTGAGGCTTTAAGCAAAGCTAATGAATTACGTCACAAGATTGTGTCACGGTTCAAGGATAGACAAAATGTTAAAGCAGAAAAAGCAATAACTGCTGTTCAGGAACAGTATTCTCTAGAAGCATTCAACAAATTGACAACTTACCTAGATGACGAGATGGAGGAAGAACCAAGTTTTGCTCATGATTTGCGACAACTCGCACAGCAGATTATCAATATTCAAAACATAAGTCAGAAACAAGTGCAGTTTGGCGAAATGAAGCAATTAAACCGTGACAATGCCAAAGGTTTTCAAGTTCAAGCAAATCGAATTGATCGAATTGGTGATGATTAGACTAATAGGACTTACGCAGAAGAGATCCCCCAACCCTCTTAAAAAGGGGGCTTTAAAGAGTTCCTTAAAAAGGGGGCTTTAAAGAGTTTTTTAAAAAGGGGGGCTAGAGGGGTTCGAGGTTTTGGGTTTTCAGTGCCTAAGTCCTGACTAAGTAATTTTTTGTTGGGACACAAACATGGAGCAAAACAATTACGGCGGGAAAAATTATCAGATCAAAGCAGAGAGTATTGGGCATGTTGGTGATGTATATCAAACTCCACAAGTCACTGGAGAGGAGTTACTGCACAAAGGAATTCAGCTTCTCAATCAACGAGCTTACCGCCAAGCTATTGATGTGTTGAGTGATGCAACAAAGACTAATCCGTAACGACAAAAGAGATTCTGTAAAAGGCTTACATAAATTTGCGATCTATACAAGTGGGGGGAATGTTATTGAGGTGACTTACTCCTTCTCACACAATGCAAATCAGCAAGGTGAACTAGTCAAAATTGGTTCTGAACAGACAATTAAAGCTGTGCGGAAGAAGTTGGAGGAGTATAAGAAGAAGTATCAGAAGTATCAAAGGTGAGGTAGCACCAATTCAAATTTTGAGTAGTTGTAGGGACTTTTTCCCCCCTTTTTAAGGGGCTACGGTGTACACACATATCGCTTTTTACCTCACCCTCGCTTTTAGCTGCGCTAAAATCTTTCCCTCTCCTTACTAAGGAGAGGGATGCCCGACAGGGCAGGGTGAGGTTTCGAGTATCAGAGAATCGGCGGGAGACTTGAGGAAGTAGGAGAGGGATGCCCGACAGGGCAGGGTGAGGTTTCGTTAGCGTAGCGTCTCGTAGAGAGGGAGTTTTGAATCATTCGATCACTTGTGTGTACGTGGTAGCCTAAGGGGGAGTAGAAGGGATCTACAACAATTTTGTGTCCTCAATTACACTTTCCAAACATCCTCTTAAAACCATTGCGAGAAATCTTTAGGAAACTGAGGGAGTGATAATAAGTGAATTACCGGATCATTTTGGGCAGTTACTTTTTCTGTTGAAGTATTGTAACCCCAATCTGCAAGAAATAATTTTACTTCCTCAAGACCCGGTTGCTGTTGAACAAGTTGTAATGTTTTCAGTCGATCTTCTACAAACCATACTCTTTCTGGTGAAGTATTTGTTTTCTGAATTAATTCTCGTATAATTTCGTGTTTGGGACGCTTGACTTCTTTACCAAAAATAATGTCTCGCGGTAAATCGACTCCTCCTTTTTTCAATAGCTGCTGTGTGAAACGCCCTTCTTTTGTTGTGATGATATACAGGTTAGTTGTGCTATCAACTGTTGCTTTAATTTTTTTGATTATCCCTGGATAAAATCTATGTAAACTCAACCATCCATCTAAATCTGTAGCAATCCATTCATCCCGTATCTTATCTAATTTATGGCCAATATCTGTTGCTTTGAGATTGTCTTTTAACAAAAGTTCTTGGGCAATTGTTGTCCATTCTTGAAGAATTTTTTCTTCAGGAATTTCCTCTACCAAGGCTTTGACTAAAACAGGCATTTCCCAACCAGTTTCGATCACAGGTCTGAGTTGATAGAATTTTGATGCGAAATCATTGTGTGGTGTTTCTTGCTTTGGTGACCAAATTTGACAATAGGTACGCCAAGCGACTTCAAAATATTCTATTAATCCGTCGCAAATAACACCATCAAAGTCTAGGGCGAGAATTGTAGGAGTGCTTGCCGTCATTGTTTTTAAATGAATTAACAGATTTTAGCTGCTGTTGTCAGCTTACCTGACAATTGCAAATCATGCAGCAGCGTGGGATAACTTTATTTTTGTATACTTGAGAGCAGAGATTGAAATTGAAAGAGAATATTAAATTCCTCGGTACAATGGAATAAAAAGCAAATATCTTGTCTTTTCCCATTGTGTTATGCATATCTACGATGTTTTAGTGGTTGGGGCTGGACCAATTGGGTTAGCAACTGCCCTTGGCTTACGCCAGCGTGGAATTGAAAATATTCTAGTCATCGATCAAACTCGCGCCTTTCGTCAAGTTGGTCAGGTGATAGATCTTCTTCCTAATGGATTAAATTCTCTCAAATATATAGATTTAAAAGCTTACGAAGAAGTCAAGAAAAAAGGCATGAGTTTCTTTACTTCTACACCGTCCAATGACAACAACGCTAACCAAACAACTCAGGAACCAAAATCTCCAAAGAGTTCACCCGAATGGGTACAAAAAAATTTTAAGGGAGAGCGAATTCGGGCAATTCCTCTTTTATACGATCATTGGTTTCAGCAATATGGAGAAGGTCGAGTGTCAATCACTTGGTATGATTTACAAACCATGCTGAGAAATTTACTCCCTGAAGATAGCGTCAAAGCAAATCATCGTTGTATTAATGTTGTTCATGAACCAGAGTATAAGTGTGTTCGAGTAGATTGTGTCTCTCATTTAGGGGGAGAAGAAAACCCTTACGCACATTGGACCAATGCACAGAATCATGAAGATGCACAACCTGAAAATTTAGAGATTATTGCCCAACAATCAGAAACAAAATCGTTTCGTGCAAAGCTAGTTGTCGCAGCAGATGGAATCAATTCTGCGATTCGTCGGATTCTCTATAAAAACACTCCGTATCATGCTTTTGCACGACCTGAGTATTCCGGCTTTGCAGCAGTGGGGTGTCAAGAAATATCTGAAGTTCCAAATAAACTACTCACAGAACTCAATGATAAATTTTTTGAAAACTCACGAATTGTGACAATCTTTAATGATGAAATCTCCAGAGATTCTGACTGTATGGAACACGTATGGATAATTTTGTTTCAAAGAAAAGATGGTCAACTTGGGTATATCATCCATCTCGCCTTATCTTTAGACTCGTTGAAACACAAATCTGAAACTGCATTAATTGATTTAGCTTTGCTTTCACTAGAAAAAGCTAACTTTCCTGCTTGTATCAAAGAATTAGTGAGTCTTTCCCCTCCTGCCAATATGCTGCAGCGTCCATATTACATTCACCGTGCTATGATTAGTGACCGTCTACAATTTCCGAGTACGGCGAACTTAAATATTGACACTCATCCTTTGGAAATGCAACCAGCTTGGAAGGCACAGCGAGTCGTTTTAGTTGGTGATGCAGCTCATGGGATGCCTCCGTTTATGGCTCAAGGAGCTAATCAAGGATTTGAAGATGCACTAGCTATTGCAACACTGATAGCTAATATTAAAGATAAGCATGATTGGGATAATACACAAGCCATAAGTGAAGCTTTTGAGAAATTTGAACATCTTCGTCGTTCCTTCATGGTTGATATCCAAAAAGCAACGTTAGAGCGATTCTACTGGTCAGATAAACAGTGGCAAGATTATAGTCAAAAAGTCTACCGCCGCAATGTTAACCAACTATTAGAGACATTCCAGTAGAATCATTACCGAAATACTATTTTTTATTGCTATTTGGTTTTAAGACACTGTGTCTATAAGCCAATAGCATTGCTAACAAAAATAATCCCACAAAGAGTCAAATAATCAGCCTCAAGCTATTCCTGTAAATCAGTGTCAATTCATAACAATACATGATACATCTCAATATTCAGGACGTACTTTTGAAGAATAATACAAAAGTGAAGTAAGTGTGAATTATCAAACATTCAATTCTGCTTTTTCCTACTTAAATACTTTTTATTCGTCATATAAGAATAAAACATTTATTTTATGATAATTTCACGTAATGAATATGGTGATTTAAAATTTTTATATAGTCCTCAAGATAGATGTGAGAGGTAAAAAGGTGGGGTAAAAGTAAAAAATAGCTGCATTGTGACTGAGCAGCTTAACATTTTGGAGGTGGCGCTTATAAGGGTGCAAAACTAGATGGAAATACCTTGTTCCTCGGAAGTTTGGTCAATTCCAACTTCAGCAAAAGGAGGTAGATTCAGCAAAAAAAGGTATAATTACTTGGAGTAAAAATATCTATTACCCTTGTTCAACGACCACTTTAACCAGCAGAACCAAGAAAACGTATGAAAATCGCTCAAGTAGCCCCCTTGTGGGAACGAGTTCCACCTTCAACTTACGGAGGAATTGAACTCGTAGTGAGTTGTCTGACTGATGAACTGGTGCGTCGCGGTCACGATGTCACTTTGTTCGCTTCAGGTGACTCGCAAACATTAGCTAGACTCGAAGCAACTCATCCTCGTGCATTGCGCTTAGACCCAAACATTAAAGAAGGTGTAATGTACGAAATGCTACATGCTAGCAATGTTTACCAACAAGCGGGGGAATTCGACATCATTCATTCCCATATAGGAATATGGGCGTTGCAATTAACAAGTATGGTGTCAACACCCACTGTACATACCTTGCATGGCGCATTTACGGATGAAAGTAGCAGAGTATATACCCTTCATCGAACGCAACGATATGTCAGCATTAGTGATGCCCAGCGTCAACCAGACTTGAACTACGTCAGCACGGTTTACAATGGCATCAAAATCGAAGATTACCCATTTGTAGCGCAACCGAAAGAGCCACCATATTTGGCATTCTTGGGTAGATTTTCGCCAGAAAAAGGGCCTCAACATGCGATCGCCATAGCAAAACAAGCGGGTTGGCGCTTGAAAATGGCAGGGAAAGTAGATGTTGTAGACACAGAGTTTTTTGAAAAAGAAATTGCCCCATTCATAGATGGTGAGCAAATACAATTTTTAGGTGAAGTAGATCATGCTGCCAAAGTTGAATTGTTGGGTAACGCATCGATAACTCTGTTCCCCATCACTTGGCAAGAACCCTTTGGTTTAGTCATGATTGAATCAATGGCAACTGGGACACCAGTCATCGGAATTAACATGGGTTCGGTACCAGAAGTCATTGCTCACGGAAAAACAGGTTTTGTTTGTGATAGCTATGAACAGATGGCACAAATGATTCCAGCTGCATTGGAATTAAATCGTCAAACCTGCCGAGAATACGTAGAAAACAGATTCACCGTTAAGCAAATGGTGGATGCGTATGAAGCCGTGTATGAAGAAATCCTCAAAGGACGTACTGCCAAGAGTGGACTGCTTCATGCTTTGAAAAACTCGTTGGAATCGATAGCTTTTGTGAAGTAAAACTGCGATCATCGCCTGTATACGCTTTAAGCCAAACTCCGATTGGCTTGCCCCAGCTTTTGCTGGGGGTATCTACACTCTGTGCAGAGTCGAGGGTACAGATAGCTATCAGACAAACTCCTTAACTCACAGACCTATTCAAAAGCGTCCAGTATCATCTCAACTTACCCTAGCACGATGACAGTTTCAGTCCAGTAATAGCTAACTTTCATCTAATCCTACCTCCAATATTACAGTTATCAGTGAACAGTTAAACAGTGAGCCAGCGCGCATGAGGAGGATCTCCCGACCTAGGCGACGGGCGTTCCCGATAGCCGTAAGGCGTGGCGTTAGCCATAGGTAAACCCGCAAAACAAACTTGTTATCTGATAACTGATAACTGATAACTGAGCCGTTAACCGTCGAAACCAACATGAATACGGTTTTCAACTTCTGCAAATTTTTCCTGCGCTTGTCGTTCGCTAGCTAAGAGTGAAACGACAATACCCACCAAAAATGCCAGAGGAATAGTGATTAACCCTGGGTTTTTCAATGGGAAAGGAGCAGAAGCGTGCTTGAGGATAGTCACCTGAATTGTGGGTGATAAATAAATCAGCACCAAAGAGGAGATAGTACCCACCAACATACTCGCTACTGCACCATTGGTGGTGAAGCGTCGCCAAAGCATTGATAAAAGCAACGCGGGGAAGTTTGCACTGGCGGCGATCGCAAAAGCTAAACCCACCATATAAGCAACGTTTTGCCCTTCAAACAAGATACCTAACAGTATCGCCAATGCTCCCAGCATCATAGTTGCAAAGCGAGCCACCTTTAGCTGTTCCGTCTCGTTAGCATGGCCGCTTCGCACCACATTCACCCACAAATCGTGAGACAATGCTGCTGCACCCGAAAGAGTTAATCCCGCAACAACAGCCAAAATCGTCGCGAAGGAAACAGCAGCAATAAAGCCTAAAAAGGCATCACCACCTAAGAATTCTGCTAACATTGGTGCTGCCATGTTACCACCAGTTCCAATTTTTTTGATAGCATCTTGCCCGACTAGCACCATTGCGCCAAAGCCAAGAATGAAGGTGAGAAGGTAAAAAACGCCAATGAAAGCTGTGGCATATGTTACAGAACTTCGCGCTGACTTTGCATCAGGCACTGTGTAGAACCGCATCAGGATGTGGGGTAATCCTGCTGTCCCGAACATCAACGACATTCCCAAAGAGATCGCATCGAAGGGATCAGAAACTTGTTTGCCAGGAGCCAACACACCTGCATATTTAGCAGCTGCACTGCTAAAAAGTGCCATTGGGTTAAAGCCAAATTTTGCTAGTACCAAAATTGCCAACAAAACAGTCCCACCCAGCAACAGAATTGCCTTGATAATTTGTACCCAAGTCGTGGCTATCATCCCACCGAAAATCACATAAGCCATCATCACGCAACCGACAATGACAACAGCTAATTTATAGTCAAGCCCAAACAGCAGCTTCACAAGTTCGCCAGCACCTACCATTTGGGCAATTAAGTAGAAGCTGATCACTGCTAATGAACCAATCGCAGCAGCTATTCGCACTGGTGCTTGTCGCAAACGATAAGCCACCACATCAGCAAAGGTGTACTTGCCTAGATTACGCAGAGGTTCTGCAATTAAGAACATGACGATCGGCCAACCCACCAAAAAGCCGATAGAATAAATAAGACCGTCAAAGCCATTGAGTGCGACTAGTCCAGTAATCCCCAAAAAGCTAGCGGCGCTCATGAAGTCTCCTGCCAAAGCTAGCCCATTTTGGAAACCGCTGATATTACCGCCAGCAGTATAGAAGTGAGATGTGCTATGAGTATGTCTTGCAGCCCAATAAGTAATACCAAGAGAACTAACGACAAACACTAAGAAAAAAAATATTGCCAGTGGGTTGAAGTGACCATAGTTATTAATATCCACTTCAGCCAGTGGCAGATCACACCACAAACTATTCATAATTGATATTGGATTTCTAATTTTGGATTGAAGAATTGAACAATTGTGAGTTATTGATTGTTCGACTAACCACTACCACTCATTTACGAGTCAGTCTTGCAATTTTGTCATCATAATTATTGTTTGCCCAGCGCACGTAAATAAAAATTAATATCCATGCTGAGACAATCACCAGTGCTCCCAGCAAAATACCAAGGCTGAGTCCTGGAATGATTTGTGAACCCAATAACGGCTTATTGAAAGCAATTAGCAAAATGAAGCCAAAGTAGATTAACATCATGGCTCCACTTAGCAGCAGCGATACGCGCCAGCGTTGAGCAGTGAGGGCTTGAATAGCCCTTGTGCGATCGTCCATATCTTTTGAAATTGAAAAGAATAGGTTTGATTGTCTCACTGAATTCCTAAATTGCAAAAAACTTTTAAAGTTTCTTAGTATTTTTATTGAGAGTTTTCGTGATAAAAAATACTAAGAAATATTAAGCTTTAATTTGTAACTACTCCCGAACCGCCAGATCTCGATATTTCCCAACAAACCAGCACAGATTGGAAACAACGCCGGGAAGTCACTCGCCCTTCGGGCTCAAATTCAAAGTTCAAAGGAGGGCTTCGCCCCGCTGCGCTAACAAAATTCAAAATTAAAGACAATTAGTATTGCACAACTACTTATTCTGTCAAGATGAGGTGGATTTTTTGATTTCTTGAAACATGTAAAGCGATGTTGTCAACTATAAGTTGAAAAATTATGCTTCATCAGCTGCGAGACGCTGTATCAATATCCGTTCCGTCTAATCGAGCGTAAGTCTTCCTTACAGATCCTCTTGGCTCAACCGTTAACGTGCTGCACCTAGAGCACTGTTTATGGTGTTAAGTATAATTATCGCGTAATAATTGTAATGTTTCACGGAAAGTAATTGTATTGGGATGATTTTCCCCTAAGCTGCGTTCAGCAATCTCCAAAGCTTTGATGTAAAGAGGTTCAGCTTCAGTGTACCGTCCTTGGGAATAGTAGAGTCCTGCCAAGTTATTGTAACTGATGGCAACATTGGGATGCTCTTCTCCCAGCAGGCGTCGGCTTAGTTCCAAAGCTTTGATGTAGAGAGGTTCAGCTTCAGTGTACCGTCCTTGGGAATTGTAGAGTACTGCCAAGTTATTGTAACTGGTGGCGATATCGGGATGCTCATCCCCCAGTAGGCGTCGGCTTAGTTCCAAAGCTTTGATGTAGAGAGGTTCAGCTTCAGTGTACCGTCCTTGGGATTTGTAGAGTCCTGCCAAGTTGTTGTAACTGGTGGCGACATCGGGATGCTCCTCTCCTAGCAGGCGTTGTCTTAGTTCTAAAGCTTTGATGTAGAGAGGTTCAGCTTCAGTGTACCGCCCTTGGGAATAGTAGAGTCCTGCCAAGTTATTGTAACTGATGGCGACATCGGGATGCTCCTCTCCCAGCAGGCGTCGCCTGAGTACCAAAGCATTGACGTAGAGAGGTTCAGCTTCAGTTAAAAACCCAATATAAATTTTCATCACTGACTGCATCAGTCAGATTTTGTGCCACCTCTGCTAAATGTGGAATAGCATCTTTGACTGACTTAATTATCTCCTGGGTTGGCGACTGGGGGATTTGTTGAGCAATTGCGATAAAAGTTTCTGCAAAAGCGCGTTTCAACTCATCAACTTGTTCAGATGCTGCTTGTTTGACTTTCAAAAACTCTCGAATTAAGGGATGAATTTTGTAACCACTATCTCCATCTACTAGGCTTTGAATTAAATGAAGCTTGTAAAGTTGCTTTTTCGCCTCCTTCACATCTGCTTCTACCCAATTAAGGGACTTACTCGTGAACTCCACCCATTCCCAAAGTATGACATCTAGTGCAAATAAGCTTAACAATTCACCGACACACTGTGTTTTTTGATTGAGTTCTCGCCAGCTTAATTCAAATGCTGCTTTTACCCCACGCTTGGCTGTCATTTCTGTATCTTGCAATTGCTCATCTTCTGGGTTAATTGCTTCATCTTGCAATTGCTGAGCTTTCAAGCGCTGTAACATTTCTGCTAGAGACAAATCGGGATCTTCTACCAAATACCGCCCGACTAACTCTAAACCCAGAGGTAAATAACCCAGCCACGCACACAAATTTTCCGCTACTTGCAATTCTTGTTTCACTCGTTGGTCTTGTTCACCCAACACCTTTGTTAAAAGTATTAAAGCATCCTCTGCCGAGAGCACGTCTAGCGATATTTCCACAAAGTTGGTGTCTATCCGTCGCAGGCGCGTTGTCATCAAAATTCGGAAACGGTTAGATTTTGGCAGCAGTTTTCGACAACTTTTCAAAGAAGTGACATCATCCAGTACAATCAACACTAGACCTTCGGTCGGTCGCCAGTTGTTCCAAAACCACTTCACTTGTTGTTCGAGATTAAGTTTTTGTGCCCCCAACTCCTGCGGTACTTCCAAATTCATATTGAACAGGGCAAACTGCAAAATCTCTGCTGCTAAATCTGATTCTCTGGCGTTTAACCAACAAATTCCACCAGGGTAATCTGCTTCATGTTGACGTGCGTATTGCGTTGCAAGTTCAGTTTTGCCAACACCACCCATACCAGAAACAGCAGAAATAGCCACTACGCCTGGTTGCTGCAACCTTTCTCGTAGTAGGGAAAGTTCGTACTGTCTGCCAACAAAGTTAGCAGAACCTTGAAACACAACATTATTTGGGGGATTTAACTTTGCCCGTTCCCGTTCGGGCGACTGCAGTCATATACTGATGTTTTGGGTTTCAACATTAATATCTCTTTGAGCAAAATTAACAATTTTCTCGATTGTTGAAATCCAAGTTTGATTCTGCGGAGATTGTGATTTAAGTGCTTGTGCTATATCTTGAAGAACTTGAGCCAAATTCAATGGTGGATCAGTTTTGGCTTCTGTTACCAATTCCTGTAAAGCTTGATTGACTTCAGGATTAGCTTTAGCCGCTGATTCTACATCTAATACAGCTTTACCGTAATCAAGTGGTTGAGAGGGCGCTTTTTCAATAGCAACTACAGTATGAGGAGAGTGTTTTTTGAGGGTGACGATAAACTCACCAGTTTTATTCCATAGAGTTTCTCCTACCTTTTCGCCCGTTTTTTCCAAAGCTTTAGTCGCTATCACAGTTCCAATCGCGATCGCTCCAGCAGTGAGTGGCTCCATGTTCTACCTCGTAAGCGCGGTGTCTTATTTATGATTACATCGTTTTTTTTCTCAATTTCGCAATAAAAGTAAAAAACTTTTAAATTCCTCCCTTCCCCCTTCCCCCTTTCCCCTTTCCCCCTTCCCCTTCTTGGTTAAGCGTTCCCTACAACTGCCACCAAGTCTAATTTGCTAATATCAAAAACATTATAGGACTAAACTAATATGCGTTCCAGAGCAGAGCAAGTTGCCAGTATAATTGAACACCGTTACCGTTATCTTCCCAATAAGATAGCAACAGTTGAAAAAGAGCTTCAGGCACGAGCATCTGCCTTATATAATCTGGAAACTCATCAACAAGCGTTACTACAAGAAAATGCTAATACCCAAGCGAGTGAGTATTTAAAAGCAATCAATTTTGCTGATATTCAAAAACGCATTACATCTGAACTGTTTGTATTGTCTAAACTCAAAAGCCGCTTTTCCAGAAATACGCTGAATATTGGCGTTGTTGGGTTGATGGGACAAGGAAAGAGTACCTTGCTCAAGAGTTTAAGTGGACTTAGCGATCAAGAAATTCCAGCTTATGAAGGAGCAGCTTGTACAGCTGTTCGTAGCCTAGTTTGTAACAAGGAGGGTTCTGTTGAAGTTAGAGTCATTCTGCATTCAGAAAAAACCTTTTTAGAGGAAGTGATTCTTCCTTACTATAAATCGCTTAAACTCAAGCCTGAACCGCGCACCCTAGATGAATTTGCACGAGCATCTTTACCTGCCCAAATGCCTGTTGGAGCAACCGATGAAGCAGTTTATAAGCACCTGCGGTATGACTATTTTCAGAACTTAGAATACTATCGGCATTTGATTGTTGCTGGAGCAGAACCACCAGAAGTGGCGATCGCCCCAGAGGAGGTGGCTGAATATGTCAGACAAAAGCGAAACCCTCAAGGAGAATTAATTTCGTACAAACATTTAGCTGTACGCGAAGTTAATATATTCTGTCCCTTTGAGAATCCTGATGTTGGTAGAATTGCTCTAGTTGATCTTCCTGGTTTGGGAGACTCTAAGCTGGGTGATGAAAAAGTTATGCTGGATACTCTTGGTAGAGCAGTGGATGTAGTGCTGTTTATCACACGTCCAGACCCGCAACGCTACCAATGGCGCAAGGTTGACACCGATCTTTACGATATTGCGGCTCAAGAATTGAATAACCTTGCAGGCAGAGCGTTTATGGTTGTCAATCACAGCCAAAGAACACAAAATCTCAATGCATGTATTGCTCTCAAAGATACTTTGCAGATGCAAGTTGTCAGTTGCGAAATTGCTGACTGCTCAAACCCGGAGGATGCTAACCAAGTTTTTGATCGCATCCTCAACTACCTGGCAGAGCATATTCTGGAAATTGATCAAGAATATGCTCGCCAAAGTCAAGAGCGGCTAATGAAAATTCAGCAAGATATCGATCTGATAATACAGGCTGCCCAGAAAGTTTTTAGCGCAACTGATAGTGACTTGTCCACACTTATTGACGATCAGTATGACGATTTGTTTGGTACCGATCAGGATGGATGGTGGCGAGAGATTACCATCGCCTTCCAAGAATTGAGATTTGAATTTGCTAAACGCTGTCAATTACCGTCTAAGAGTCTGGAATCGAGTGTTGAGAAAGTCTACAAAACTTGTAAAGCAAATGCTGGAATTTTAACAGCTAACAATCCAGAAGCCGAAATTGAGAAGCAGATTAAAGCCAGCAATCCAATGAAAGCCTATGCTGACTACCGTGATTTGTTGCGAACTTTACTGTCCGATCACTTTAGTCATTTAGATGAAGGACTAAAAGAATCGACTCAAGAAGTGAAAGCGCGAGTAGCAGAGATTTTAATCACAGTTGGACAATTAGGTGTCTTGGGTAATTCCCTTGAAGGCTGGGAATTTATTCAAGCTTTTAGAGAATTGCTAGAGCGAGAACATTCAGATCTTAAAAGACTTCAGCAAGGCTTCCGAATTATTTCTAATTTTGAACTTTCATACAGTGGCTTAATTGAACCACAGATCTATCAAAATTTGGTTGAACTTAGCAATATTCAACTTACTGATGAAGACTCGAAAGATGTTACCTTAAAGGTTGGACAAAGTACAACTGCTGACTTAATTCTTAACGCACTACAGATTGACTATGATCGCACAGTTGCTAGAATTAAGGCGGCTTTAGAAGAGCTACTTTATCAGCCCAGCATTGCTGCTTACGCGCTGATTGAGAAGTTTATTGACAACATTATCTACCACAAAGAGGCTCAAAAAGACTGGAAAAAGTTTCTCAGGCGAGTTAGAGCTAAAGTTTGGGCTGAGGAAATTGGTAAACTTGAACAAGAACAACAACGGCAACAGGACTGGTTGAATAGTGTTAAGCGATTAAAAGAGGTTAATCGTGTAGAAACCATTCAATTTTTGACTTAAATTTTCCACCGACTGGTTGACTCACAAAAATCTCAGCACAAACTAAACTTGATTTTTAACCAGGATTTGTTTTGATGAATAACCTGCAAGAACTAAATATTATCATGCTTGCGCCTAGAGGAGTTGGCAAAACCAGTTTGTTAGCCGCCATGCACGAAGAATTTCACAAAACATTTGAGAATGCAGGGCTAACAACATGGGCAAGTGACACTAAAACATTGGATGCGATCGAAGATTGTAAACGCCTCTTACGAAATATGGACTACCGTTTACAAAAGCTAGTTGAACCAACTCCACCCCAACTTGATCCTTGGGAAGATCAAGGATTTATGTTTGAAGTGGGAAGTGGCGGCAAAAAGTTCATAAAAATTCGCTTTACCGATCCTTCTGGAGAATATTTTAAACCTACTGCGACTCCTGATCAAAAGGAGTATGTCAAACAACAGTTAAATCAATGTGATGCAGTGATTATTCCCATTGATTCAACTGCTTTAATGGAAAAGAAAACAGGCAGAACGAAAACTACAGAAATTGGACTT
Source organism: Brasilonema angustatum (assembly GCF_059505445.1). Taxonomy (NCBI): domain Bacteria; kingdom Bacillati; phylum Cyanobacteriota; class Cyanophyceae; order Nostocales; family Scytonemataceae; genus Brasilonema; species Brasilonema angustatum. The sequence goes on from NZ_JCACKO010000117.1 coordinate 161,081, forward strand.
TGGCATGAACCCAAAAATGACCCAGATCGTATTACCAAGCTTTTAAAAGATGCCTACGCAAGTATAACAAAACCTAGGCTAGTTGTTCTAGCACCATTAAAGTGTGAAAGTTACATGAAAACAGATAAAGATGCTAATGACTTGCTGGATCATATTAAAATTGGCTATCGACAATTACTGGATTTCTTCAAAGAAGACGAGATTTATCACAAATTGGCAGTAGTCGTAACACCTGTGCAAACGATTGGACACATTGCTTTTTCTCATGCTGAAACTACTGATGGTTATACCCGGTTCTTTTACAACAAAGCACCGCTAGATGCGCCTTATGATCCTAAAGATGGAGATCAACCACTCCGCTATATATTGCGATTTTTATTGAATGTATACAATGAAAGCAGCCAATTAGAATTGGAACGAGCTAAAGAAGACTTTTATAAACTTGAAAAAGAAGTTGGTGTGAAAGACGATCAATTGAATAGCGCCCAACGCAAGTTAAATCTGGCAGAACAGCGTGTAAATCAGCGTAATCAACTTTGGCTACCCTTCAGACTAATTGCTAACCTTTTCGATGACGTTAATACATCCTACGATGAAGCTAATAACAGTTATACGGAAAAAGCGTTTGATCTCAAGGAGACAGAAGCTCAAAAATTTGCTGTTCAAGACAAAGCAGACGCCACACAAGCTCAACTCCAAGCTTTTAACACAGCTATTTCCAAATTTGCAATTGATTGTAAGCAAGAGCGTGGCTTTGCCATTTTGCAAGGTAGAGCCAAATGGTTACCAGTTCCTAAATAATTAAGGTAAGCAACCCCTGCCTAAAGGCTAGGGGCTTCAACATTGGTTGAAGCCCAGCTTACCAGACTCAGTACCTCGCGTACTACGTTTAAGGCAAGTGTTAAAGACCTACCAAGGGATGCGTAGCTAGTCCCCTGCTCTAGAACCGAACAGTTAAACAGGTGTATGGGTTAAGCCAGTGCTGTTTGGATAGTTACAGACCTTAAACATTGTCGAAGCTAACTTTACCCGAAAGGAGGGACTTTATGTCCAAAGTGTTTGTCATTGATTCAGAAAAAAGACCATTATATCCAATTCATTCAGCGCAAGCTCGGCAGTTACTAAGGAACAAGAAAGCCGCAGTTTATAGACGGTTCCCATTTACTTTGATTTTGAAACAGTCTCATTTTGACTGTTTGGTAACACCGCTCAGATTAAAGATAGACCCTGGCGCTAAGCACACAGGAATTGCTTTGGTGAATGATTCAACGGGTGAAGTTGTCTTTGCTGCCGAACTAAAACACAGAGGTTTTGCAATCAGAGAATCTTTGACCTCTAGAAGACAGATAAGACGTAGTAGGAGAAACCGTAAAACCAGGTATCGTCAATCAAGGTTTTTGAATAGAACCCCCCCTAAAGGTTGGTTAGCTCCTAGCTTACAAAGTCGAGTCGAAAATATCAAAACTTGGGTCAGCAAGTTACGGAAGATTGCATTGATCGAAGCACTTGGTCAAGAACTTGTTCGCTTTGATATGCAGTTGATACGCAATCCAGATATTCAAGGAAACGAGTATCAGCAAGGCACACTTGCAGGTTACGAAACACGAGAGTTCCTACTAGAAAAATGGAACAGACAATGCGCTTACTGTGGTATTAAGGACGTCTCATTGCAAGTAGAGCATATTCATCCAAGAGCTAAAGGAGGTTCTAATTCAATTACTAACCTTGCTTTAAGCTGCGAAAAGTGCAATGTAAAAAAAGGAACTAAAGATATTAAGGACTTCCTCAAAAAAGACCCTGCCAGATTGGAGAAAATCTTGAAACAAGCTAAAAGACCATTAGCTGATGCAGCCGCAGTCAATACAACTAGATGGGCATTACTGGAAGTTTTAGAAGCGTCCGGTTTACCCGTTGAGACGGGTTCGGGCGGGTTAACCAAGTTTAATCGCAGCCAACAACATCTTACTAAGTCTCACTGGGTTGATGCAGCTTGTGTTGGTAAATCTACGCCTATTCTCAATATCAAGGGTGTCAAACCTTTGATGGTCACAGCCAACGGACACGGTACACGGCAATTATGCAGGACAGACAAGTATGGATTCCCTAGTCGTCATTGTTCTAGAACTAAATTTCACTTTGGTTTCCAAACAGGTGACATTGTTCAAGCAATTGTCACGTCGGGCAAGAAAGTAGGTGTACACGTTGGAAGAATAGCAACTCGTGCAACGGGTAGTTTCAATATTTCAACCAAAGAAGGACTAGTTCAGGGAATTGGTCACAAGTACTGTAAACACGTTCACAAAAAGGATGGTTACTCGTATGCCTAGTTTGAAGAATTGGACGGTTGACTAAATCAACCGCGTCATGTTTAATCTCTGGTCTAAAGACGCAGAGTTTCCACACTCCCCCGAGGTCAGCATGAATTACAATCAAGTAGAAATTTATGTTAGAAGTTCTCCATTAGGCGAAGTTGGTATTCATTGGCGCAATATCAGCAAATCCGAACAGCCTAAGGAAGAGCCAGTTGTGCTTAAGCAACGAGTTATTTCTAGAGATGATGGTAAACAGGTAACAATTAATTCCTTAATTAACGATACTAAACCGTCCCTGATTTTAGCTCGATATGAAAATAAGGTGCTTGTAGAAGTCACAGGGCTAGATGCAGCAGAAGATCGATCAAAAAGAATGGGGCGGAGAATCTCTGAAGTTGTTTTGTGGGTTGGAGATGCAACGCCCGAAGTAGAATCTCAACTAAGAAAACTCGCTGCTTGTATTTTGCTAAGTTTTTGGGAAAAAGAGTCAACTTTTCTAAGCAAGATTCGCAGTGCTATTGATTTTGATGGACTGAATGACTTTAAAGCTAATGCCCAACAAATTCAGCAGTTATATACTGATGCTGCCACACATTTAGATGACTTCATGTCAAAAATATCTTCCAGCGTCGTTGAACTTGGTGAGTCAGTTTGGTTAACCCCGAAAACAATTGATATTGAGAGCCAGTTATATACTTTAGTAAAGCAAATCAGTCAAACTTCCTTTGGGGAAACTGAGCAACCTGTAGTGGTTGTTGCTGAGTTCAAAAAAGAGGGCGATACGCCTCCCTTGCGCGTGTCCGTTGGCGCAGCCTCTGCGATAGGAGAAGGACTCAGCGTCAAGCCTCCGGCTGATAGCCAACAGATTGTTTACAAGGGCAATGTTTGGAAAGCACCTGAAACTAAAACTGAAAAAAAAACACCAGTACCGTCACCAGAAGCAGTACCGTCAGCACAACCAATACTACCTCAAAAAGCAGTACCACCTCGAACAACTCGCATAGTGATCGTTGGGATGATCCTGCTGATTCTAATTCTGCTCACAACCTGGGTAATAGCTCAACCCAAAATATTATCACCAACCCCAACACTAACTCCAACCCCAATACCCAAACACAAGCCATCCAGCAAGACAACCAACCCTCAAAGTTTTCTTCAGCCAGCCAACAGTCCGGTGTTACGCGACGACAATCAGCCCCAGTCTTCCCAAAATCGATCGCCAGACGCTTAATTGGAAATGATCTGGCTGATGTGCATAACGCAATCAGCTTTTTGTCTGAGAAAGAAGTTTATAAATTTTCTCTTTTAATTGAAGCTTTGGAACGAATTAGCAAAAATCATAGCTCACGTATTACGACTAAAATACTAAACGAGGTAGAGAAATATCTTAACCGATGCTTGACAGATTTAAACACGGATGATTCCGAATATTTAGAAGAAGAACCTGTCGAATGGTTGCAAAAATCCTATAAGTGGTTGCAACGCCGATTTGACATTCATACAAAGATAAATTCTCTTAACTTGAACCGAAAAAAGGAACTGCTAGCACTAGGTTACTTTTTACAAGGGGAGTTATCAACACAAGAAGAGTTTGAGTATATAAGAAAGGTTTTACGTTCTTATTTAACAAGAATTGAGCAATTCCGAAATTCTCCACCTTCTGAGTAATGAGGTAGGGAACAGGGAATAGGGAACAGGGAACAGGGAACAGGAAACAGTGAACAATTGATCACTGGTAACTGGTACTGCGGGTACTTGATAACTGATAAAGGTGTACCTAGCTTCGCAAAAATCAAATAGAAATCCTATTATAATTTAAATGAAAACGATGGTCAGACTTTTGTATATCCCAAGTCTTCAAAAGAAAGAATTTGTAAGTCGTAGGGCACGAAAGGTCAGTCAAGTTTTATCCTTTGAAATAATCTAAAAGGCGATCGCCTGAATCAGCACGAATCAATGCGACAACGACGTCGGGTAAAGCAGTTAAACTGGGGAAAACCAGATAACGTGATTCCCAACGAGGGTGAAATTTGTCTTTGTATGCATGCAAGCCTTGGAAATTGTAAAACCGCTCCAAATGCTTATAAAGATAGTACAACACTTTCTCTAAACGAGCCGATTCTTGAGTTTTACCTACTCCAGCAAGGGCAGAAAGACCAATATTAAAACTATCGTAATTTCGCTCCTTGTAGTGCTGGAACATAGATATAAACAAAAAGTCCATTGTTCCATTCTCAATCGACTTTCGGTGTCGCATCATGTCGTTAGTCACTTCGTTGAGCTGGTACTCTAATACAATATTGGTAAAGGCAATAATTTCACCGTCGGAGGACTGCACCGTTACGATTTCAGAGTCTCGCAAATAAGCTTCATCAAACCAACCTAGAGAAAACTTTTTTTCGGAACCTTGCACCAATTGCAGCCATTCGTCACTAACAGGTTTTATTTTATGCAACAATTTATCAGCAATTGGTGGTTGGTAAAATTTGACTTCATACCCCAGCTTAGTCATGCGATTCATTGCTGTTCTGAGGTTTTTACCTGCTTTTCCTTGTAAGGTGAAGCTTTGGAGGTCAACTATTGCTTCTTCACCAATTTTGACTACCTGAAATCCCAGCGACTTGTAGAGATCAATATCATTGGGTAAAGTTTGGTAAAAAGCTGGATACCAGTCGTTACGTTGGCAAAACAACTGAAAACTCACAATCACTTCTTTACGGTCTTCATCTGGTCCAATGGGATCACCTAAGGCGATCGCACCCCGTCCTTTAGGGACATAACCAATAACACTGCGACCAGAAGGACTAAAAAAGTAACTTTTGTCACTTAACAATGTAAATGCTGCTAATGAAGAGCATCCATAGTTTTCTACAATATCTTTTGCCTGCTGCCGTTCTTTAACACTGGCGGCATCACGTAGAAAAACTGGTCTTAGTAGCATGAACAATGCATAAGCGATCGTACTTGCTGCAATAATATAAATAGAATTAGCAAAAAAGTCCCCAAATCGGCTTCTTGGTTTCAGTCCGCCATTATCATCTGTGAAGAACATATCAAAAGTTTGGCCTATGGCATCACTCCAAGTGAAATTTTCCGTAAATTTGCCATCTAACAAGTAAAACCCAATTGTTCCATATGCCAAAGTAAACAGCAAAGCTGCAATTAACACCCGCACTCCCTGCGCAATCGAAGGACGATCTGATTTTGCTGTAAAAACATGGCGCATCAAGAGTAATTGCATCAGCAAAACACCAGACAACAGACTTTCTTCATAGTCCAGTCCCTTAATCAAGTGGCTGACAACAGAAAGAATCAAGAACCCAATAGTGAGTAACCAAGCAATTCGTTTTCGACGCAACAGGTTGGTTGCAAGCGTCAGTAACACAAACCCAGTCAGTGCTGCAAATAAATGACCGCTAACGCGAATATCAAAAGGTAAAAAGTGCTTCAACCAGTGATTTCGCTCATTCAGGTTAGGCGTCACTGCTGACACCAAGTTTACCACTCCGACTAAACCAGTGAGGAAAGCTGCACTCCAAAGCCCAATCCGAGTTCTCAAATCAAGAGTCATTAGTCACTTAGTTCTTTTGTGAATTTTCAAACTGTTTTCCTACATAAGATAGCGAATCTTTGAGATGTTTGTGAAAGTAATTCCACCCAACATCTGGACCTGACAAACCATGTCCTCCAGGAAAGGCATAAAACACGTTTTCTATACCTAATTTGTCTAAGGTTTCGTGGAATGTTTGGGTAGAGGCAAGTAAATTAGAGTCGTGTTCTCCAGCATCAAGATATACGCGTAGTTCCTGTCTTTCCTGAGGTGATAATTGTTGGACAATTTGTTGGGGGCTATTTTGTGAACCACTGTTATCGGTAAAATAGCCGCTATGGCTGAACAGAATATTGAAGTTTTTCAAATAGCGTAATCCAATATTAAACGCGCCCCATCCTCCAGAAGATAGACCTCCCAACGCCCAAAACTTTGGATTTTCTAATGTACGGTAGCGTGACTTGACGACTTGTACTAACTCCGAACCGATCAACGTTCCTACTTTACCATTAGGCCCATCATAATAATCAGGGTCGAATAAGGGATTTGAACCCCGGTTATCATTTCCATCTGGTGTAATCACAATCGAATGCGGTAGTTTGTGCTCTCTATAAAGTTCATGTAGGACTTTTAAAATTGCATATTTATCAACATAAGCACGAGCATCATCGTGACCACCATGTAGTAGAAATATAACAGGATATCGTTTGAGAGAATTCTTATTATAGTATGGGGGCAAAATAACACCATATTGCCGTTGTGTGCCCATTGCTTGACTGTTAAAAGTTTCTAGCTCAAGCTTCAACCCACTATTGGTAACCTCTTGAGGCGGATCTAGTTGTGGTGCACCTAAGATAAAGACATACCAGTAGCCAGCAGCAGTCAGGATTGCAATTGCACCTGCAACGCCCATTAAAACTTTAGATAATTTCATGGCTTGTTAAAACCCAAATTATCACTAGCGTGTAGAATAGCCGAGATTTTAAATTGTCTTCCTACAAATGTTAGCGAATCTGCCAGATGTTCGTGCCAGTAGTCCCAAGTATGACCTCCGGGAAACGGATGAAATATATTAAAAATGTTCTCAGTACTGAGTACTTGATTAAATTTTTTGGATTCGTCAACTCCTACTTCAGTATCTGCTATACCTGCATCCAGGTATATCCGTAAGCGTTTTTTAATTTGAGGTGAAATGGTCTTGATATAGGTGATTGGACTATTTTGCGGTCCACTCTTGTCTTGAAAGTAACCGCTATGACTAAATAATATTGAAAAGTTATTTAAATTATGCAATCCCACATTCATTGCACCCCAACCTCCTGAAGATAATCCCCCCATTGCCCAAAAATCAGGACTGGGGATTGTACGGTAGCGGTTTTGCACAATTTTTACTAGTTCATCCCCAATAGCTGTAGAAACTTTGCCATTGGGGCCATCAATATAATCGGGATCCCAGTAGGCGCTAGAACCACGTTTGTCATTACCATCTGGTGTGATAATAATACTGGGCGGCAACTTGCCTGTTGCATAAAGCTGTTGCACAACTGTTAAGGCATCTCCTTTTGTAAACCAATGGTCAGCATTTCCGTGTCCACCGTGAAGGAGAAAGATAACTGGATAGCGTTGATTTTGGTTTTGATCATAGCCCGGAGGTAAAGCAACGCAGTAAATGCGATTTCCTCCCATAACTTTGCTATTGTAAGTTTCGGTTTTATATGTTAGCTGGGTACTTAGATCCTTAGCCGTTGGTTGTGGCGGTAACACAGATACTAGGGTTTGCGGACGCACCTGTGTTTGTGCTTGTGCAGATTTTATGTAATTACAATTACATAAAGTGAACATCGAAACCAGCAGCACAATTTTAGATTTGAAGCAGTTCATCAAGAATGTTGATTAATAGCAATTGAATTAAAACTATAAAAAATGACAAAACTTATATAGGATTCCTATTTTATTTTTGCGAAGCTAGGTACAGTTTCTGTTCTCTGTTCCCTGTTAAGCGTTCCCTACCTCTACTTTGTCAATTCACCAAATCAAACCTGAATCCTATAGAGATGAAATTTGCGAAGACAAAGGTGTTTGTGTATTAATCCCAATAAGATATTTCAATATAGCACTGTTGATTAACTCTGGACACTCTGCCATAACTAAATGTCCTGCATTGGTAACATGTAAATGAGTAGCATTGACGAAATGTCTTGCTAAATCGTTCCCCATCTGGTGTGTAAACATGGGATCAAGACCCGCAGTTATAATTAAAGCAGGAGTATGCAAATTCTGCGGCAAAGAGTGACGCGTAAAAAAGTTATAACCCCAAAAGATTTCTAAAGCTTTGTAGGATTGGAAATCCGTTGGTGTTGGACATTCGGCAAAAAACCGTTCTATAACGCTGTGGCGGTAAGAAGTCGAGAAAAAGTTTGAGAAAGCTTGTACACCAGGTAAAGAGTATAAATATCTGCCGCCCCAAGCCATAAACTTCATCAGCGGAATTTCCCACCAAGGTGCTAAGTTATGAGTTCCGCCTGCGATCGCAATAAAACCACTCACACAATTGTGCTGGGCAAACTCTAAACCAATAGGAACTCCGTAGCTATGACAACACAGCACTGGTGAGGAAATGCCCAATTTGTACAACAATCGCTCTAAATCCCGACGATGTCGCCCGATGGAGTAGCGAGGATAGGGACTAGACTGTCCGTGTCCTGCCAAATCATACACCAGAACTTCCCAACCTTGACTTTGAGCAAACTCATACTGAGAACGAAAGTTAAAGCGGTTCCCCGTTCCTCCGTGCAGAAAAACTATAGCTGGAGTTCTCCCCGAACTGTGGCAAACTTGTAAATTTATCCCCCGTCGCAGATGAATTGTTGAACCAGCTAAGGCATCTTGAAAAGAGTCATTCATTGGTCACGACTTGTGTCAAACAAAATTAACAATTAATAACAAGAAACTCATCTCCTTTCTTGTCCTTTGTCGTACAGTCAAAAGCTTACGCCAATGATGTGTCAATTCTATGACAACATAATGAAAATTTTGCGAATGTTAGTAAATCGAAAAGTTTTCCAGAAACCTTACGACTACTCCCGAACCGCCAGAAGAATACCTAAGGAAATAACGGAGAAAGAGGTGTACGGACTTTTTAAGCGTAGCTGCGCCTCCGGCAATCGCTGTTGGTTGTGTTGACCAACTGTGGCAAGTCGAAAAAATTCCGAAAGAATAGAAGTTAAGTTGTATCCACTCCTTGCCTGTGCGATGAGAAGGGGATTATCTTTTTACTTTTTACTTTTATCTTTTTACTTTTTAAGCTGTAGCATTGACCTGATAATCCTCAAACGTGACCTCGAATCCATCTCCGTCTGGAGAGGCACACATAACGCCTACTTGAAGCGTTTCATAGGGTAAATATGTCATTCTAAGCATTACATAGTCAGAAGCTTCATTTAAGTAGAAAATTTGGATAGCTTCTTTACAGCGTTCAACCCGCAAGTGTAAAACATCAGGAGGATTTGGTAAGGGAATGACTGACCAATCTGAATAGTCATCGGTAACGACAGCACTCAGATTTTGTACACCATCAACATATTCAATGCCTGTCTTGATCCAATGCTTCTCATCGGCACGCAGCATGATGCCCGCCTGGTCGTAGATATCCTTATAATTGCCGCGTATTTTGACATCAACAACAAAATCAGTGCTGATGAAATCAAAGTAAAAATGCCCGGTGTCACGAATAAACCCATAATGGGTAATTCGCCAGAAATCTGTTTTGGGAGAAGTTTTCACAATCAAGCGATCGCCTGAGTCGGTCCATTGGGAGGGTTCATTGAGCCATTGCATAGAGTCTCATCCAGCTTAAGATGTTTGATTGCCAAAGGTTTTAGGAGCTTTCCGTGCTACCAAGTTAAACACTTAAACTGCTTCAAAATACTTACCGAAACTTGGTCAAACCAAGTTTCGTGATTTCTTCCTGCTTCACTCAAGGGAGTCGGCTCCTTCTTGTCCACAGGCGTTAAGTTCCGACTAAGCCAGCCGTACTTTATCTTCAGGAGCATATTCAAGATTTACCGCTGCATTCTCGTCACGGTCTTGAATATGCCCACACTGAGAGTTTTGGCATTGAAACACCCGATCTGAGAGTTTCATCGGTTGAACGTGATTGCATTTAGAACATTTCTTTGAGCTTGGATACCATCGGTCAACCAATTCTACTTTTGTACCATAGTGAGCTTGCTTGTAAATTAGCTGACGGCGAATTTCGTAAAAACAGTTATTGCTAACCGCGCTTGCTAATTTATGATTTGCAATCATGCCCAAAACATTCAGATCCTCGATCCGAATTGTATAAGCTTTACGACTTAAATCTGTTGTCATCTTTTGCGTAGTATCTTGCCGAATATTGACAATCCGCGCATGTTGACAAGTTAATCTATCGTAAAACTTACAAGCGTTTTTAGACGCCTTAATCTTCAACCTTTTGTTCCCAAGATTCTTATTCCGATTACGCCATTGGAACTTACCGAGCTTGGTTTTCGCCTTTTTCGTGGTAGCAGGCATATCGTATTTTGAACCATCAGAACATGTTGCTAGCGCTTTGACACCAAAATCGACACCGATTGTCTCAATTGGGTGGATAATGGGTGGAACTTTTTCGGCATCTAAAACAAATGAAACGAACCATTGATCGGCAGTTCTAGAAACAGTAAAAGTCTGAGAACTGCAATAAAAATTGATTCGTTCTTTTAATCGAAATTCTTTCAATCCTGGTAGCTTAATTCGTTTACCAGGATTAATGACAACTCGATTTGTGAAAGGTATTGGCGGCTGTCCAATCGATGGATAAACACCAGCCGTTTTGTAAACTGTGAAAGAATCGCCTTTCTTTTTCGACTTCTTTACAGGAAATTCAGACAAGCCTTCGCGCCAACGAGAAAAAGCTTTTTTCAAATCAATAAACGCAGACTGATAAACAGTAGATGGATATTTTTTCATCCATGCGTTTTCAGTCCTTCGCATCGTGACCTGAGTAAAGACTTTCTTGATAGCATCAATTCGTTTTGCGTCAGATGCTTGTATGCCCGTAAAATCCCAACTTGCTTGGATTAAATCCAACCCAAAGTTGTAAACCCAGCGCTTAAAGCCAGCATTGCCGCGAAGAAGCGAAGTCTCAACCTTATTTAGTTTTAACTCTCGCTTAATGGCGTACATTGCCAAACTTTTCCAAACTTCTCTATATAGATAATTCTAGCCTACTTCAGGCAAGGATCAACCCCGTCTACGATCTTCTTCACCTTATTTTTATACTTTCGTAAACCGTATAATCGCGACGAAAAACAATGGATAATAGACAGTAGGTCTTGTACCAGTTCTTCTTGTGGAGACAAAGTTTCAGCATTGGCAACAACGATTGAGCCACCGCCAGACTGTACAATGTGCTCAACCAAATCAAAACCAAAACGACACAGCCTGTCCTTGTGCGCTACGTACAGTGACTTCACTTCACCTTGGATAGCCCACTGAATAATTTCCAAGAACTTGGGGCGTTTAAAATTCAACCCACCGCCAATCTCTTGAACCGAATCAGTGATTACAACTCCCTGAGACAAGCAGAATCGCTCCATTGCTTCAACTTGGCTTTGTAAATCATCTTTCTGTCCGCTTGATGAGACGCGACAGTAGACAATAACTCGACTTGGTATTTTACCGCCTTTCAAGTTTCGGGCAACACTAAGGTGCTCTTCAGTATAAATGCGTTGATTCCCCAATGTCCGTTCTGGGATTAATTTCTTTTCCCTTTCCCAGCGTCGTAAAGTAGAAGGGGAAATTCCAACAAGTTCTCCAAACTCTGCAACTTTCCACATGAATATCTCCATAGCGGTTAACTATGGCAAAGTTTAGCAAACTATTTTGAGACTAAGTCCTACTCTAACCATTTACCAATGATATTGGACTAAGTATTCTAAGCCCAAGCGAGAGGAAAACATCACAGAGCAAGGTTCTTGCTCTCCAGGTAACAGTCCATATTCTAGTAAAGCCTCAACTTCAGCTTTACTCCGAATGCGAACCAAATACGAATGCTCTTCCCACTGACCGGATTGAAAATGGCGATCGGGCATTTCCGTTTGCACCACAAAGACCAAATCAACTTCCCCCGTGATAGGGTTGCCAGACATGCCAACAAACCGAGTATTCGTGTCATCTAAGGTCATGGCAACATTCACTTCTTCCCACAACTCCCGCTGGGCATCTTGATAAAAATTGATGTCTTGAACTGTAGGAGAAAATGTAGCCCAACCGGACACAAAATTGAGAACGCCTGCGTAATCTGATGAAGTTGATCGCTTACCAATGTAGACATTACCATCCGTAGTCAGAGGAACCACCGTAACCCCAATCCCCCTAGCAAAATAGGTGTAGGGATCTTGGTAAGTTGTCAGACCACGCATCATCAACTTTAGTGCGTCCAACGAACTACGAGTCATATCCAGACGACAATGGGGATAGCTAGTTGGTCCAACTTCCAGGGTAAAGCTGTCTTGACAGCGAGACCAGAATCCAGTCACTCCAGCCCCTGACCAGCGGACTTTGCGATCGTCATAGCTTCTGGGTTTGGTGCCATCTGCCAGCAGACCAATCCGAATCTGGGGATTAATCACAGCTTCCAAATAAGCATGGAACTGTGTGTCAAGCGGCTCATCATTAAGATTTTGAGAACCATGCCCCTCCCGCACCTGAATTCTGGTTACGCCTGCCACCTCATCGGGATGGATCAAGTGAAGAAAATCGCGACCTGCAATGAGTGCCTCAGATAACGCCTTACCTTGGGGCAAATCTGCCAAATATGTAACTACCTTCTCTTGACAGGCAAGATATTCGGGGGTTTGACAGAGGAGAGATTCAAGCACTTTCCAATTGCTCACAAAGCTGATAGAACTGGTGAATTTCGGCGATGATAAAATCTAGTTCTTCATCAGTCAAACTATAGGATGACGGCAAAGAAATTCCTCGCTCATAAGCAGATGTACTCACGGGATAGGTCATGCTTGGATCGACCCAGCCTTGATAGCAAGGTTGAAGATGAAGCGGACAGAAAAAGAGTCGAGTTTGAATTCCCTGATTGGCTAAATAGTCAGCCAGTTCAGCCCGGTTTTCAGCATAGAAAGAGGTAAACCAGTGTACGGGCTTACAACGTGGATCCATAAAGATCGGCTTCAACTGGGGCACATCTGCTAAACCAGCCATGTAAGCTTCATAAATTTGCTGTTTGCGGTTAATAATGGCAGGTAACTTTCTGAGCTGGGCAACACCAATGGCTGCCTGCATTTCTGTCATGGAAAAATTAAAGCCAATATGCTCATGGACAAAGGTGCCACGACGCGATCGCCCATGATTCTTAAGCCGACGGCAGGTCTGGGCAATAGTATCACTGTCGGTTAGAATAATCCCACCCTCACCACAGGTGATCGTTTTGTTGCCATAGAAGGAAATGGCACCTGCGTCTCCGTAATAGCCTACATGGCGATCATTGAACTCTACTGCGATCGCCTGTGCTGCATCTTCAATCACCTTCAACTCAAAGCGTTTAGCAAAGGCAAGTACCGCGTCCATATCTGCGCTTTGACCGTACAAATGGACAGGCATGATCGCTTTGGTCTTGTCATTGACCAGCGAGAAAGCTGCCTCTACATCAATGCACAAAGTATCTGCTCTAACTGGGCAAAAGACGGGCTTAGCTCCTGCCATAATCACTGCATTCGAGGAAGCAACAAAGGTCAGGTTAGGGACAATAACTTCATCTCCATGACCAATATCCAGAGCCTTTAAGATGCAGTATAAGGCAGCAGTACCGTTGCAAACAGCAATTACATGCTTTGCCCCTGTTAAAGCCCTTATACCAGCTTCAAATTCTTCTGTCACCTTATTCTCGGTTAAGTAGGTTGATTCCATCACCCGCTTAACTTCTTGCCATTCACTATCGTCAATCCAAGGTTGAATTTGAGGGATCATATCAATTATTATCTTAGCTTTAGAAAAATCCAGCCTCCTGAAATATCTGACTTAGAGCCTAAGAGACGAAAACCCATTAGCTCAAGCTATTGGCTCACTGAGAAAACAAGAAGCTTAAGTTTGTTGTCGCCTTATTGGTTAAGTAAAAGTGTGCAAATCTGGATCGGCAGGATCGAAAGGAACATCCAGTAGCGCAATTTGTTCGCTGTCCTCTATGTAGCGCAAGGTGTGAAGCATATAAGGCTTAATCTGAACCCCTTCTCCTGGGTTCAAAATAAACTGCTGCTTTTGTTGAGGGTTATCACAATCTTGCAGTTCTACCTCTGCCCTACTGCGCACCAGAAAAATAACTTCATTGGTTCTAGTATGGAAATGCCCGCCTCGAATCTGAGCCGCTTGAGTTTTGACAAAATTTATTTCCTGCCAAACCCCTTGATTTACAAGACCCAGAAATAAACCCCTTCGATCTGATTGATTCATGTAGCAAGATATCTTTCCAACTTCAAACACTATTTCACCTCAATCAGTAACATTTTCACAGAACACGCATACTACATCGGTATCAGTTGGGTGGTTTATGGGCTTGTACAGATGCCCCATTTCCAATAAATTAAAAACCTTTAGCACCTGACGAATCAGGCGAATTGTCTGGTTCTGCGCTAATTACATAGGAATTATCCCGGATTTTTCCCTTCAAAAAGTTGAAGAAATTCTTAAATTACATTAGTCCGGCATTTACACATCTCAAACTGCAATTGTTAGTAAGCTTTGTACGGGAGAATTAAAGAGGTCATAGTACAGGATATGCGAGAATGGAGCTACCTAAATCATTTTTTCATTAATTTCAGTTATCCATAGCAGAAATGTCTCATTCTCCTTGGTGGAAGTCTGCTGTTATTTATCAGACTTATCTACGCAGCTTTCAGGACTCAAATGGGGATGGCATCGGTGATATCCCTGGCATTATCAAGCGACTAGATTATTTAGAATGGCTTGGCATAGATGCCATCTGGGTAACACCATTCTATCCCTCTCCAATGGTCGATTTTGGTTATGATGTGAGCGATCATACCAATATTGACCCTATCTTTGGAACCCTTTCAGATGTAGATAGTTTGATAGGATATTTGCACGATAGCAATCTCAGGATATTGATTGACTTTGTTGCCGCGCATACCTCTGATCAGAATCAGTGGTTTATTGAATCCCGCAGTTCGCGTATTCATCCCAAGCGAGACTGGTACATATGGAAAGATCCAAGTGCAAATGGTGGATTTCCCAATAATTGGATCGGACGTTTTGATGGGCTTTCTGCTTGGGAATGGGATCACAAAACAGAGCAATACTATCTACACTCGTTTCTTAAAGAGCAGCCAGATATCAATTGGCGTAGCCCTGGTGCAAGACAGGCAATGTTAGATGTCTTACATTTTTGGTTACAGCGAGGTGTGGATGGAATCCGAGTTGATGCCGCCTATCGTGCCTACAAAGATTTGCAGTTTCGAGATAATCCAGTGAATCCCGACTGGCATCCAGGCATGGAACCATCAGATCGCTTGTTTGAAGTCTTTAGTAAGAATATACCGGAAATTCATGATTTCAATTGCATGCTGCGGACGCTTGTAGATGGGTATGGCGATCGCCTTTTGATTGCTGAACTCTATAAATCACTAGAAGAAATTGTTAAGCACTATGGATCGAATGACGAATTTCATTTACCACTCAATTCAGAATTGATGTCATCTGATTGTCAATGGAGTGCAGATTCCGTCCGAGAAATTGTCGAGCGCTACGAGAGGCTGCTACCTGAAGGTGCATGGCCCAATTGGTCCTTGGGTAATCATGACAAGCATCGCGTTGCCAGCAGAATTGGGACTTCTCAAGCTAAAATCGGCATGATGCTATTGCTTACCCTTCGCGGTACGCCAACAATATACTACGGAGAGGAACTAGGAATGGAAGACGCCTGGATTCCCTCGGAGCATATCCAAGATCCTTGGGAAAAAAAAGCTCCCGGTATTGGGGTTGGGCGGGATTGTGAGCGCACACCAATGCTCTGGGATGACTCTGCTAATGCGGGTTTCTGTTTGGAATCAGTCCAACCCTGGTTACCTATCACCCATGACTACAGCAGTATCAATGTCAAGGCACAAAAGCAGAACTCCCGGTCATTTCTTTCACTGACACGGGCACTGTTGCGCTTGCGTCGGCAACAATCGGCACTACAGCTTGGTGACTATATGTCTTTATACTCACCCCCAGAGGTTTTCTGCTACCGACGCTTTAATGAGACATCGGAGCTTGTTGTAGCCTTGAACTTCAGTTCTGAATACCAGGAATGGATATTACCAGTCGAGTTTCGTAACCAGTCAACAGTTCTCCTCTCTACATTCATGGATCGCCAGGGAGGACAGTTGGGAGACACCCTTGAACTACGAGGAAATGAAGGTGTGATTATCCAGCGTAGACATCAATCGTAATGACCTTATATCAAGTCGAAAAGGCTATCTACTAATCTATTTGATAATGTATAATTGCCAGAGCCTTGAAAGTCCCATCCAGTCAAACTATTACCACTCTTCGTTGTTATGATTAATGAGCGCACGATAGTTTTCTCCACCAAGCATCAAGTGACCATGAAAGACCAGGTCACGCCAGATATTGGCAAAGATTCGGTGTTCATGGATTTATTTGAGCAAGTAAAACCCTATACAATGACCAGCGTAGAGGCACTGTTTGCACTTTATACAGCGGTGAATTATGTGCTTGATCGCGGAATACCTGGTGACATTGTGGAGTGCGGAGTTTGGAGAGGAGGAAGCGCTTTACTTGCAGCCTTAATTATGAAGGCGCGAAAGGTTAGCGATCGTAAGTTATATTTGTATGACACATTTCAGGGTATGCCAACCCCCACTGAATTTGATGTGGACAAATATGGACGCACTGGCTTTGAAATGATGGAGCAATATGGGGACGATATTGGTTGGTGTTACGCTTTATTGGAAGAGGTTAAAGCAGCGTTCTCGATCCATAATTTTGATTTTGAGATTGATTTTATTCAAGGAGATGTCATTGAGACATTGGAAAAGATTAAGCCAGAAACCATCTCTGTTCTGCGTTTAGATACTGATTGGTATGAATCTACAGCAGTTGAGTTTCAGCATCTCTACCCTCGACTCTCGACAGCAGGCGTTCTGATCATTGATGACTATGGCTGTTGGGCTGGATCTCGCAAAGCTACGGATGATTACTTCCGTGATGTGCCTGGGCCAATGTTGACACGCATTGATAAAGAAGTGCGCCTTGGAATCAAGATTTAGACTGATGATTTTTTAGTAAACATAGCGCTTCTTAAGTTAATGAGTTATAAGCAAGGGGCTTAAGCCCCTTGCTCGATGGGATATGGTGTACCTTACCAGTTGAGAAATTGTTATATGGGAGGTGAATGAAACCCCATGAAAATGAATGCAAAAATCGAGCCTGATAACAGAAGTGATTACTCTTTAGAAAAAAATTCAAGCTATGACTCTAATTTAGAGGGTATCAGGGGACTTGCTGCATTGTCTGTTGCATCATCTCATGTTTTGTTTCTAAAAAACTTTTTAGACCCTACCTACCATCCCAATATTTATTTTGGTTATTTAGCAGCGGCACATAGTGCTGTTTTACTATTCTTTGTTCTCTCAGGCTATGTCATTGGCTTAACGACCACAAAAGAATTCTCAATTTACCAGGCTCGTAATTATATATTACGCCGATACATTAGAATTTTACCTATTTATTTGATTGCTATTTGTTTGGCAGTATTGGCTAAACCCAACGAAAAATTAAATATAGTTTTAGGAAATTTATTTTTTTTGCAAAATTTTGATAAATACTTTTCTTTTTCACTACCTCCTATAGCAGGTGATGCAGCTGTATGGAGTTTAAATTACGAAATTCTATATTATTTAGTTTTTCTCTTAGTCTGGTGGTTGCGACCTAAAATCTTAGATTTATTTTTAAGCGCTCTTCTAATCAGTGTTCTTGGCTGGTTTCTTCCCTTATTTCCACAATTTATTGCTGGTTATGCATCTGGATGGATTTTTTGGTTGAGTGGACTATTATTATCATGCAAAGTACAACCTTCTAGTCAGAGAGAATCTTTTTTTCCTCTTATTAGCTATATTTTACTATTTCATGCTACAAATCATTTTTTCACAGGTAAATCGATTTTAAACGGCTTAGGTTTTCCCAATCCAGTTGCTAGTTTTGTCAATTTGTCTGACCTAACAACTCTGCCAATCTGTATATTAATAATTTGTGAAATAACAGGTCGCTATTTTTCTGGTTTTATTTATTTGCGTTTACTCTGTTTCCTGCTTCCTATTTTTCACCTACTTTGGATAATTTTGCAAAGTGATATTTTTCAAGAACCGAAATTGGTAGCAGCATCTTTGTTCACTATATTTGCAATTGTACTTACTAAATATTATACATCTGCTAACTGCTTAAGAAAAATGATTTTTATGGGTCGTATTTCTTATGCATTCTATCTATTACATATGCCGATTGCAATACTAATGCATAAATACTTTCCTTGGCAGGGAACAGTTTTGAGTTTTTTACTAGGTTTATTAATTTGGCTTGTTATCACAATATCATTATCAAGTTTTTTGGAGCTTGTTATACAACCTAAGATTAAATACTATTTCAGCCCATCCTTCTTATTAGAAATTCTTGGTCCTAGAAAAATGGCTGTCGATACTGTATCTATTGAACTTGAAAAAGGGGTAAAATCTAATTAAGCAAAGGCAGTTTTATAGCTCAGAGAGATTATTAAGTTATCTATTTTCCTCCTACACTGAAATAAAAAGAAAAAGGAAAAAATCAGGAAGAGCGAAATTAGGCTTGGCATGATGTGACTTGTGCATGATGGTCTAAGCAGGTTAATAGAAATAAGTGTTCAGTGTACAGCTTTTGTTATTGGAATTAAGAAATGAAGAAGAGTTGAGGCTTATGCAAATGTTTGAAGAACTTGTTTTCATTACCCTGTGTGACGCGGACAGTCCACAGGTTAAGCCACTGTATTCATCATTGCGAGGGAACTTGCGTATCCTTGAGACTTACAGTCCTCGCCTAGGACTCCTCTCAAAGATATTCAAGGTTCGCGACTTCTTAGCTTCTGATAACGATATTGCTGACGACGCAATCATCGTCTTTACGGATGCCTATGATGTGCTGTGCATTCGTTACGATCCCGTCGGATTGGTAGCAGACTTCAGCGCTACAGGTAAAGATCTTATTGTTGGTGCCGAAACTGTATTCTGCCATCACAGTGCCGATGTACTTCCCTTCTTTTTGTCTAACTATTTAGGGCAGCCAGCAAAGTATCTCAACAGTGGTTTTATCATTGGCTATAAATGGGCTTATTTCCGTATGCTTAACTATATTGCCAATAATTTTGTGGATAAATATATGATGGATTCCCGTCAGAATGACCAGCGTGTCATTTCGCGATTCATGTTAGAAAACTCTGAACTAGGTCTGTTGAACATGGATATCGACAGCACGTTTCAATTCTGCTGCACCCACACCTACGACAACAATCCACTACGCTGTGACAATTTGAAGTCTTATTTTGTTCATGTAACCTGGCTGGCGCTGGAAATACAGAAACAAGCTTACGAGGAGATACGGAGAGTTTTCAATATTTAGAAATTTTAGCAGGGCTGATTCAAAATTGGTCAAATGAGTCTGGAAATCAAAACTCTGCCGTAGAAATGGAGTCTTCGTGATCAATCGCCATCCAGAGGATAACAAAAAATGAAACTAGTCATTGTACGCCATGGAGAAACCGAGTGGAATGTACAGAACAAGGCGATGGGGCAACTCGATAGTCCATTGACACCCAAAGGCATCCAGCAGGCTTATGCCATTGGCGATCGCTTACGCCGTATTTCATTCACCACCTTTTACAGCAGTGACCTAGGTCGTGCTGTTCAAACAGCCAACATTATTGCTGAAGTATGTGGAAAGAAAGTCATTTTTGACTCGGAATTACGAGAGTGGAATATGGGAATATTTCAGGGATTAACAGTCTTGGAAATGCACAAGAAGTTTCCACAGGAACGGCAAGACTATGAACGTATTGGCTTTGAATACGTCATCCCGCAAGGAGAAAGTTTAAGGCAATGTAGAGACAGAGGCTTTCGTGTTCTGAATGCGATAGCGAAGCGCTGCTGCGAAGCGCAGATCGCTGAACGACATTTAGATGAAACCGTTGTGGTGGTCACTCATGGTTGTGTCTTGATGGGTTTTTTTGAAATGGTACTTGGTCTCCCACCTGGAAATAGTTGGCGCTTCCAGCTGCATAATGGGAACTTTTGCACTTTTGAGTATGTTAACGGGCGGTGGAGTCTTATTGTTTGGAATGATGTGAGTCATCTCGAAAATATAGAGACCTTCAGTAAGGATTCAGCTATAAGCTTGAGGAATTAAAAAAGGGGTCTGTACACTAGGGTTAACCATAGCTTGTAGAGATTGTTCAAAAATTCAATTCAATACCCCACCACCTAAATCCTTAGGTCGAGATTATCTGGAACGAAAGCGATTGAAATGAAAAAATCCATAGGTTTGACGCTTAATGCTACTTCCTTCTCTTTTGAAGCTCACAGACATAAAATTCTTCAAGTCGTTGTATGTGATTCTTTATGTCGTATCGTTGGGCAGAGAGAAAAGCGTTGTTAATCACCTTTTCTCTAAAGTATGAATCGCTTAAAAGTGCTAGGATGCCTTGGGCAATTTGATCGCTGTTTTTGTAATCTACAACCCAGGCATTCTCTTTATGTATGGCATGATCCAAAGCACTACCTGCAAGAGTAATAACAGATGGAACTTTAGAAAGCATTGCTTCTACATAGACTTGTCCGAACGTTTCTTGAATTGCATCAGTAGGCACATGGACAAAAACATCAAATAATCTGAACAAAGCGAAAAGGTCTTCTTCAAATGGGATTTCAATATAGCTATGCTCAGGTAATTGCGCCAACTTGTCTGTGATACTGATAATGTCATCGTATTGAGGCGCAACGATGTCTTCTTTACGCGCATTACGAATTTTCTCCTCCAGATCCGCACGATTGGTATGTGTCCCTGAAAGAACTAAGATTGCATTGGGATAAGCTTCGAGAACCTGCTTGTGTGCTTCAATGACGTATTCAACTCCTTTCCATCTGACATACCTTGCAGCCACACCAATAACAGGACCTTGATGATTTTCTAGATACTTAAATCGCAATTGATCAATACGCGAAGAATCTACATTCTCAAATTCACTGATATCAAATCCCGTTGGTATCAGTGTGATTTTATCATCGGGGATGCCGTCTTCTATCATGCCTTGCTTGCTTTTGTTGGTAACAGCAATAACATTGGTGGCACATTCCCATATCAAGCGATGCTTGCTTGGAGCATGACGCGAATAGTATTTAATCGAAGGATGTTCCCTGGTGAAGATTCGTACTGGAACATGGGCGTAATAAGCAGCTTGCATTCCAGCCAAACTTCCGGCGAACCAATGGGTATGAACAATGTCGGTTTTATTTGCGATCAAGTGTTCGTAGAGAAATTTGACGATTTCTGGGGTATTGCTATAGTCCTGATAGGAAGTCACAGTGCAAGGAATATTAATCTGCTCCAAAAAGGAGATGATCGGATCGCCTTCATTAAGAATGACATAGTCAATTGCAAACTTACTCTTGTCGATATATGTGGCAACCAATTCAAAGGGAACCCAACGAATATGGTGCGTGAAGATATAGGTAATTTTAATTTTCTGCTGTGCTAGAACCATAACTGTGGAACTAGTGGTATTTGTATAATTTCACACAGATAGAATCACGGCTAGACCTTCTCGCAAGCCTGAATTTGGCTCAAAATTTCCGAAAGTGGCCAATATCCCCAGGATTCTGTAATCTTCTGGTTCTCAATCTTGAATATCTCTAATGCCTCAAATTCTACTTTCACTCCACTAGGAGCTATACCAACAAATTCACCCAGGTGTGTAGCTGTAAAGTGACCTCGAAATACGACTTTGTTATTTTCCTCAATGAGATCGTTAATTACCACTTTGATATCTGGAAAAGCTTTGTGAGTCGCCTTCAATATCTCAATCGCGTCCTCGACACTTCGGACTTGAGGTAGTCCATGATCTATATAATTCGGCGCAATATATTTGTACGCAGCTTCGTAATCTTGATTGTTATAGATTTCAAAAAACTGTCTAACCACTTCCTTATTAGTCAGGCTATCCATAGAATTTTATTTCTACCTTGACAGGGAAATCATACACGAAGGCTGTTACATTGTAAACTCAAGAGTTTCCAAGGCGATAGCTAGCCCCTAAGGGGGCGCTGCGCAAACGCAGCAGCATAGCGGCAGAGCGCGCAAATTTTTTGATGATTTAAGTCATCATTGGTTTAATCTTGAGAATCTTTCCGAAATCGGGATAACTACTATCTTCACTTGCGAACAACTGATATCAGTACCTGGTCAATTGCTGCCAATACGTCCCTATCAAGTTGGACTCCTGATGCAGCAGCGTTGTCAACAATTTGTTCGGGACGACTAGCACCGATAATGGCTGAAGATACGTACTCAGAGCCTAGTACCCAAGCCAGAGCTAATTGTGGCATACTCAACTTTAAGTCTTGGGCAATGGGTTTCAGTTTCTGTACTGCTGTTAGAGTGTCATCGCTAAACAACTCCTCCAGCAAATACCAATTCATTTTTTCATTTGCAGCGCGAGAATTTGGAAGTGGAACTTGTCCTGGCTGATATTTCCCTGTAAGTACACCTTGAGCTAATGGCGACCAGACAATCTGACCAATACCGTTAGCTGCACACAATGGAAATACCTCAGCTTCCGGTTTGCGCCACAGCAGAGAATACTGAGGCTGACTGGAAACAAAGCGTTCAACATCAGCAATATCGAGCGCAGACTGAATTTGCTCTGGACTCCACTCACTAAAGCCAATGTAACGAGCTTTTCCCTGACGCACCACCTCAGTCAGTGCTGTCATTGTTTCCTCTAAAGGTGTATCCGGATCGTAGCGATGGCATTGATACAGGTCAACATAATCGGTACGCAATCGGTTTAAGGAAGCATCAATTTGTTTTTTGATTTGGGCTGCTGACAGTCCGCGATCGCTAGGTGACGTAGGAAAGAAGACCTTGGTTGCTAGGATATACGACGATCGCTCAATTCCTTGTAATACTTCCCCCAGAAATGACTCAGCGCCACCAGCCGCATAAGAATTAGAAGTGTCAATAAAGTTAATACCAATGTCAAAGGCTTTATAAATGCAAGCCTCTGCATTTTGCCGTTCTACACCCTCATTAATACCCCAAGAACCAAGACTGATTTCAGAAATACGCAATTCACTGTTACCTAATTTTCTGTATTTCATGGTATTTCGTATTTCACTGGTGTTTTTACTTCTGTTACGAAAAAAAATGACACAATTAGTCAAGAAAATTATACAGGAATTCTAAATAATTTCTAAACAATTCTGTTCTCTATTGCCTATTGCCTGCCTATACAAATCAGTTCAGAAATCAAAAAGGATTACTCTATGAGTTGGCAACAGCTTCGTTTTCCTCATTTGATTGCAAAGTCACAGGTATCTGTATTGCCAAAGTTAAAGTGCAAGACAACATAAACATGGATAAAGCCAACCATAAAAAATGATTACTTTGAAAATAGAAGGTTGATAAAGATAGACCAATGAATCCCAGCAAGCCACTGATTATGTATGTATTGCGTACAGCAACTCCCTCACCCAAGCCAGCAAAATATCCATCTAGAACATAAGCGAATCCTGAACCCACGACAACAAGAAGCACCCAGGGGATATAGACTCTAATTGCTTCTATCAATTCAGAATGGTTCGTAAACAGATTAAATATAGGATCAGGAAAAAAGACAGCAGCCACCCCAACTACTAAAGCAATAGCCAAATTAGTTCCTAATGCAATTTGCAAAAGTGGGACAAATTTATGTTTTGCTCCTTGACCTTGAAAGTTACCGATTAAAGTCACAGTAGCGTATTCTACTCCATCACACATATACATACTTAATGCTACGACTTGAAGAAGTAAAACATTTTCAGCCAGAACACTAGTTCCCAATGTTGCACTAAAAGCATTGAAAAGGACAAAAATAGATACGATAACTACAGACCTAACAGATAGATTGCGGTTTAGAACAAAAGGAGTTTGGAAGGCGGACAAATTAAAGACTTTCCCTGTTAAATTACCTACTTCTTTTAACGGGACTTCACGGATAATCATCACAAGCCCTACAAATAAGGTTAGATATTGGCTAATAGCTTGCGACAATCCAGCCCCCATGCTTGACCAATCCCAAAGAACAATGAAAAGATAATTCAGTACAACATTAGCAACGTTTCCAACAATAGCAAGGAAAAGGACTTTGCGATTTTTTTCTTGTCCAAGAAACCATCCAAATAAGGCTAAGTTAACCAAAGCCGCAGGCGCTCCCCAAATCCGGGTATTAAAATAAGCAATACCGGCCAGTTCCACATCTGGAGTAGCGTTCAACAACAGAAAACCTAGCTTCCCTAGAGGGTATTGCAATAGCAGAAAAAGTATACCCAATCCTAAAGCAATTAAGGCATTTTGTAGACCTGCTAGAACTATTGCTTCTTGATCATCTCGTCCAGCGGCTTGAGATATAACGGCAGTTGTTCCTGACTTGATAAAGGAACAACTCTCGTAGAGAAAATCAAACAAAATAGCACCTAATGCCACCCCAGCTAAATAACTAATGCTTGAGAGGTGTCCCAGGAAAGCTACGCTGATTGCACCGGACAAGGGTATTGTAATATTAGACACTACGTTGACAGTAGCGAGTTTTAAAAAGCGAGATAGAAAGTCGTATTGAAGCAATGTTAAAATCCCTTAGGATAGATATTTAAGTATATTTTATCGGCCTTTGTTCTTTCCTCACCACAATTAACTATGATGCTCTTGAGGAGAGTATTGCTTATCAGGCAATCTAAGAGTTTCGTAAGGGGCGTAATCCAACTAACTTAGCTCGGAATTAACAGAACACTATTATCACAACTTACGGTCATGATTTTGCTATAGCCAGCACAGAATTCACCCGTAATACTTCACCAAACAACTTAGGTCGGCAAGCAACAGACTTGAGTGCGCACACAGCAAGGGTGGAAGATTGTGGCAGCACATGTCAGCATACGTGAAAAGCAATGATTGGAGGCAATCGGCACGCCGTCTAATGCTTTTTGGTCTAGAGGTCTATTCTTCGGTCGAATTCCTCTGGGTTATCGGTTTCTACGGTGATAAGTTTGCACGCTTGAGTTTGGTTGATGATTCAAGCTCATGTTCAGGTCATGCAGCGTACAGAAAAAGAATTTGGTAATACCAATTCTCCATGAAGATGCACTTAATATTTATTAGACGAACCGCCAAGACGCCAAGAACACCAAGAATGAAAGAGTAAGTATTAAGTGCAAGTTTACAGAGAATTGGTATAAGAATTCAGCACCAATGAGATCACAAATCAGAATTTATAAGGAGTCTATGATTTTTGGTATATTCCTTTCATCAAATTTTCAACGGAATTTTTAACTCTTCTGACTCAGGAATTGCTGGCTCCTGAATTCTTACCAAATTTCTCCTAATTTAATAAAATCTGTAATATTACCTTGCCGCGATTTTGTTGGTACACGAAGGCGTCTTCTCCCTCTACTCTCTCCACGTCTGTAGTCTCCCCCTTTCCCTGGTTCCGCTATGCTTCAAAAACTCCGACTCAACTTCAGTTCGTTGTTTGGCTTGTGCTTGTTGGTACTTTCTTTATGGGCAATTAGCCACGAACTACGTGAGTATCGTTACCAAGATGTTTTGAACTCTTTAGGAAAAATTCCTAAAAGGCACTTAAGTTTGTCAATTTTATTGTCAAACATAGGCTATCTAGTGATGGTCTCATATGATGCTCTAGGCTTTAGCTATATTGGTCGTTCTCTGGCTCTGCGAAAAATTGCTTTCACTGGGTTTATTAGCTCTGTACTCGGCAACACCATAGGTTTTGCTTTGGTAACTGGCAGTGCTATCCGTTATCGTTATTATTCCAATTGGGGAGTATCACCACTGGCGATCGCCCAAGTTATTGCTTTTGCCAATTTTACTTTTTGGTTAGGAGTTTTTGCCGCATCTGGCGTAATATTTCTCTTCAACCCCTTGGAAATCCCCACCCAAATACATTTACCTTTTACAGACACACGTCCTCTGGGTGTTATTTTCCTATTAATAGTTATTTCTTATTTATTAGGAAGTATTTTTATTAAAACACCGTTAGTCATTCGTCGCCAAGAGTTTCGTTTTCCTTCTTTCAAGATAGCTTTTGCTCAAGTCGTCATTTCTAGCATTGACTGGATGATAGCTGCAGCAGTTCTTTATTTGCTGCTTCCTGCCAATAGTGTATCTTTTCTGGACGTGTTGAGAACCTACTCACTCGCTATGTTTGCAGGTGTAGTAAGTAACGTCCCTGCTGGGTTAGGAGTGTTTGAGATTGTCATCTTGTATTTTCTGTCTGCTAAAGTTTCTCCTGTAGTTGTTTTGGGTGCAACACTAGCTTACAGAGCAATTTACGACTTATTGGCTTTGCTAATAGCAACAAGTTTACTGGGACTCTATGAAATTAAACACGGTACAAGAAATATAATTAACAAATAGAATTCCTAGGGACAATTGACTACATAAAACTTATGGCGCTCATAGTTCAGAAATATGGTGGTACATCTGTCGGTTCAGTAGAGCGTATTCAAGCTGTTGCACAGCGCGTGTGCAAAACGGTTATTGCAGGACACTCTCTTGTTGTTGTGCTTTCCGCTATGGGAAAAACCACAGATGGACTCGTTAAGCTAGCATACGAAATCTCACAAAATCCCAACAGCCGGGAAATGGATATGTTGCTGTCCACAGGTGAGCAAATATCCATTGCTTTAGTCAGTATGGCTTTGCAAGAACTGGGACATCCAGCTATTTCTTTGACAGGAGCGCAAGTAGGAATTGTTACTGAAGCCGACCATACCCGAGCGCGAATTTTACATATCGAAACACAACGCATCCAGCGACATCTTAATCAAAATAAAGTTGTTGTCGTAGCAGGCTTTCAGGGGATTACCAGAACAGAGGAATTGGAAATTACAACATTGGGACGTGGCGGTTCAGATACCTCAGCGGTGGCTTTGGCAGCTGCCTTACACGCAGATTTTTGTGAAATTTATACTGACGTACCAGGGATTTTAACAACAGACCCCCGTTTGGTTCCAGAAGCACAACTGATAGATCAAATCACCAGCAACGAAATGCTGGAACTCGCAAGCTTGGGGGCAAAAGTCTTGCATCCTCGTGCGGTGGAAATTGCCCGGAACTATGGCGTTCCTTTGGTGGTACGCTCTAGTTGGACAGATGAACCTGGAACTTGGGTGATTTCACCAGCGCCACGTCCGCGAGCACTTGTGAATTTGGAAATTGCTCGTTCCGTTGATGAAATTGAATTTGATACCAATCAAGCGAAAGTGTCGATGTTACGTGTTCCAGATAAACCAGGTGTAGCAGCGCGGTTATTTGGGGAGATAGCACGTCAGAATGTGGATGTGGATTTGATTATTCAATCAATTCACGAAGGTAATACGAATGACATTGCGTTTACCGTGATGGCACCAATATTAAAAAAGGCGGAAGCTGTAGCACAAGCGATCGCCCCTGTTCTGCGTTCTCAAAAGGCAACAGAAAATGAAGAAGCGGAAGTGATGGTACTGCCCAATATTGCTAAAGTTAGTATTGCAGGTGCGGGGATGATTGGGCGTCCTGGTGTGGCAGCGAAGATGTTTGCGACTCTTGCAGAAGCAGGTGTTAATATCCAGATGATTTCTACGAGTGAAGTGAAAGTGAGTTGCGTAATTGATAATGCAGATTGCGATCGCGCCGTTGCTTCCCTTCGCACCGCCTTTGAAATTGAAGAAGACAAAGGAAATTTGACCCTCCCTCCCTCCCTCCCTCCCTCTCTCCCTCATTCCCTCTCTCCCTCTCTCCCTCATTCTCTCCCTCCCGTCAGAGGTGTCGCCCTGGATATGAAGCAAGCGCGTCTAGCTATTCGTCAAGTACAGGATCGTCCAGGAACAGCTGCGAAGATATTTGGATTGTTGGCAGAACACAATATCAGCGTAGACATGATTATTCAGTCCCAGCGATGTCGTATGATGAATGGCATTCCTACGCGGGATATTGCCTTCACTACTGCCAGAATAGATGCACAAGTAGCACAAAAAATGCTTCAACAATCAGCAGCAGAATATGGATGGGGTGAAGTCGTCCTGGATAATGATATTGCCAAAGTCAGTATTGTGGGAGCAGGCATGGTCGGACAACCAGGCATCGCGGCTACAATGTTTGAAGCACTATCCCAGCACCAAATTAATATCCAAATGATTGCGACTTCGGAAATTAAGATTAGCTGTGTTGTCGCGCAAGAAGAAGGCGTGAAGGCGTTGCAAGTCATTCATACAGCCTTTGGGCTGGCGGGTAGTCAGAGTATTCAAGTGCCTGCTTGATGGTTGGTTTTGAAACAGAGATTTTCTGTCTTACGAGACGCACTCGCGTTCGCAACCTCACCCTGCCCTATCGGGCATCCCTCTCCTTACTAAGGAGAGGGAAAGATTTTAGCGCAGCTAAAAGCGAGGGTGAGGTTTTGAGCGCTTCGGTGTGTACACGGTAGCCTTAGCAAGGGGAGGGGTTATCTGTGGCAAATATTTTTTGAATCTGTAAGTATTAAAATTAAGACAATAAAGTTTAAGATGATCACCGAAGCATCTTTGTTGTCAGACAAGAAAGATATTTTAGATAAATTAAAACATTGCTCCTTAAAAGCAGGTTATGCCAAACCTCAGCACATCACACACAACAGGACAAAATTTAGAGCTTTTTCATCTCCAAAGTAACACCTCTTTTGAATTGCCACCAAATCTTCCGATTTTTCGGATTGGTAAGCCAAACGAGCAAATTACACCGGACATCAATGTTTTAGCTTTGCCAAATGCCGATATTGTTTCTCGGCTTCATGCAGAAATTCAGGTAGAAGAAAATACTTATTATATTATTGATACGGGAAGCTCCAACGGCACATTTCTTAATAGTGTCAAACTAGAGCCAAAAAAGCGCTACCCCCTTAATTTAGGAGACAAGATAGACCTAGGTCAACAAGGAAATATAACTTTCATTTTTCAACAGAAACAAAATTTTGCTTCGACTTCTTATTCCAGACTGACTCGTCAACCCACAGTTGTTCAGGCTCGGATAGTACAGCCTGAGATGACTGAAAACAACAAACAACATCAAGTGGATCGTCCGAGTAAACTTGTCGGCTTAGTGCTGATGGTTTTAGGGATTTTGATCATATCTACAAACTCTCGAATTGGTTTATTTATAGGTATCCCTAGTATATTGTTATGTCTTGCAGGAGCTATCGTTTTAAGCCGACGCCATCTAAATCGTAAAATAGGATGGGTTTTGATCGGGTTGGGAGTTGCAATCATGTTGTTCACAGGCAATCTTTTTGCATCAGTCAATCTTTTCGCTATCCTGGCATCATCTGCTTTATTATTCGCTGGATATCAATTGTTTAATACGGGCAAAGTCTTGAATTATAGTTTGCACTCTTTGAAGGGATTATTTAAGAGATAGTTAAGTAGCTCAACCTAATTAAACGTGAAATGTCATTGCGTTAGCGTAGCGTGCCCGAAGGGCATACAAAACGCAGTGGAGCGTTCGCGCAGCGTGTCCCCTTGGGACTCAGCAATCGCAAGAATCGTATTTGATGTTTTTTTATGTTGACCTACTTATTATGACGATCGCCAACACAATCCTCGTCAACGTGATCCGATTCAACAGCTAATGCTTCTGTGCCTCTAAGCGACTTGTATGGCTCTGTGCAGTTGATTGAAAAATGTTGAAACAAAACCACGTACTTTGTAAAAAACTTGACAATCATAAGTGATATACTCTATTTTTAAGACAGCGTGTTGAGTCCATCGACACACCTCGCCCGATCCTTGAAAACCGCATAACTTCGTTAAGGTGTGTCGATTGCTTACCCAGTAAGCTTTTCAGACGCTAAAATTTATTTATTGTGGAGAAAGTTTAATTACTTTTTAGGGGCGCGTCGATTGGGGTATCTAAAACCCTCTCCCAGTAAGGCTTCCAGAAGTGAACTCTTTCCACTTACATCGCCCCTAACGGGGATGGAAACGCTACTATACCAGCCGCAGTTTCGATAGGATCAGCTTTAACTTTCCACTTACATCGCCCCTAACGGGGATGGAAACGTTGTACTGACCTGAGGTTTGTTAGAAGCAATAACTTTCCACTTACATCGCCCCTAACGGGGATGGAAACGATATTTTTCTCTCCATTCAGAAAGTTTAGGAAACCTTTCCACTTACATCGCCCCTAACGGGGATGGAAACGGTTGGAGTTAGTGCTCCATTGAAGCCAGGAATATTCCTTTCCACTTACATCGCCCCTAACGGGGATGGAAACTGGCGAAGGCACCAGGGTTTCTGTTCAAAAAAATGCTTTCCACTTACATCGCCCCTAACGGGGATGGAAACCTTCCCATTTTATAGAAAAAGATGGAATGCTAATAGCCTTTCCACTTACATCGCCCCTAACGGGGATGGAAACATGAACCGATAACTACGGAAACCAAGAGTCCAGCAAACTTTCCACTTACATCGCCCCTAACGGGGATGGAAACACAACTTGTAAGCCTCTATCTTGATCTCTATTATCAACTACTTTCCACTTACATCGCCCCTAACGGGGATGGAAACACATGTAGTCCCGTAAATTAGACCATAATGGTCAGCTTTCCACTTACATCGCCCCTAACGGGGATGGAAACCTTAAATTAAATCAAAATCAAAACTACAACGGTCCGGGAACTTTCCACTTACATCGCCCCTAACGGGGATGGAAACTTTTTTACTATCTCTTTACCAAAAGCCAGGCTACCAGCTCCTTTCCACTTACATCGCCCCTAACGGGGATGGAAACCATAGGTTGAGAAGGCGAAGCAGAAGTTGCGGAATCTTTCCACTTACATCGCCCCTAACGGGGATGGAAACGAAGTTAGGGCTAGTGTTTAATGCTTGCAATGCCCTTTCCACTTACATCGCCCCTAACGGGGATGGAAACGAAGGAATAAGTGCAGCATTTGATGCTAGGACTACCTTTCCACTTACATCGCCTCTAACGGGGATGGAAACGCATCATCATGTTCATACCTTGAGTAGGCATTGTCATGTCTTTCCACTTACATCGCCCCTAACGGGGATGGAAACGTGACCAATTCCAGCACTCCTTCTTCAAAATGTTGACTTTCCACTTACATCGCCCCTAACGGGGATGGAAACTTGTAAGAAAGGTTTTGCCGATCTCCACTTACTACCCTTTCCACTTACATCGCCCCTAACGGGGATGGAAACATCCGCAACGCTCCGATGCGATTTTCTCTAAAGTTTTCTTTCCACTTACATCGCCCCTAACGGGGATGGAAACGATTGAACTAGACCGGGAATGCGTATGTCTGTTTTTGGTCTTTCCACTTACATCGCCCCTAACGGGGATGGAAACTTTTCGTATCTTCCACCAGAGCAAACACTGCCGTACTGCTCAACTTTCCACTTACATCGCCCCTAACGGGGATGGAAACTCTTGCTGGCATCGAGTCTCGTATACGTTTACCGCGGCTTTCCACTTACATCGCCCCTAACGGGGATGGAAACACTCCTTCCCTGACTTCTACGTTGATATTCTGTGCTTTCCACTTACATCGCCCCTAACGGGGATGGAAACATTACTAATGCCATATTGTGCTAACTTTGAAGCATCCAGAGTCACAAGCTTGGTTATGGTTTCTCAACCCCTCGCAACAACTCCATCAGAAATTATTTACCCAGAAAGCGACGGCAAGCCAATGGCAGATAATACCAAGCAGTTCCGTTGGATTGTGCAGATTCAGCAAAATCTTGATTGGCTGTACGCTGATGATCCAAATGTCTTTGTGGCTGGGGACTTGTTATGGTATCCACTAAAAGGTCGAAATACGATTGTCACAGCACCAGACGTGATGGTAGTGCTTGGTAGAACAAAGGGCGATCGCACTTCATATAAACAATGGGAAGAAGACAACATTCCGCCGCAAGTCGTCTTTGAAATTCTCTCTCCCAGTAACAGTTCTACTGAGATGGACAAAAAGCTTTTATTTTACGATCGCTACGGAGTTCAAGAATATTACATCTACGATCCAGACAAGAATATTTTGAGAGGCTGGTTGAAAGCAGACGATGGACTAGATGTGATTGGAGAAATAGCAAACTGGGTAAGTCCCCGCTTGGGTATCCGGTTTGACTCATCCGGCGAAGAGTTGCAA
Source organism: Brasilonema angustatum (assembly GCF_059505445.1). Lineage (NCBI taxonomy): Bacteria > Bacillati > Cyanobacteriota > Cyanophyceae > Nostocales > Scytonemataceae > Brasilonema > Brasilonema angustatum. Next base: position 193,467 of record NZ_JCACKO010000117.1, read on the forward strand.
ATCTATCGTCCCGATGGTAGCAAGTTTTTCTCTTATGCTGAAGTAAACGAGCAGCTAGAACAAGAAAAGCAACGCGCCGAACAAGAAAAGCAACGCGCCGAACAAGCACAACAGGAATTGGAAAAAGAACGTCAGCGATCGCAAAACCTAGAGGATGTGTTGAAAAAGTATCGCGATCGCTTTGGCGATGTCATCGAGTAGTTTTTTAGACTTTTTGTACGCGAAACCGTCTTCCTATTCCCTATTCCCTGTTCCCTAAGTGAGATCTTGCACCATTCTCAATAACCGTAGGGTGGGCACTGCCCACAACGTAAAAATAAGGTTTAGAGCGAACTCTAGGCAGTGCCCACCTTACAAAAATTGCAATAACGCAACTGGTGCAAGATGTAAGCTAAGTGATATTTAACAATTTTGCAGTTGAGCTAACAATACTACAATTTCATCAATAGCCTGCCGCACAACTCTTACAGGCTGTTCGCTTTGATTTACCATAATACTGAAAACGATTGGACTGTATTTGGGCGTATTGATATATCCTGCTATGGAAACAACACCGCCCATCGTGCCAGTTTTCGCTTGAACAATACCTTCAGCAGGTGTATTTTGAAAGCGACTTTTTAGAGTCCCGCTTCTGGCTGCAACAGGTAAAGATGCTCGATATACCAAAGCTGCTGGTGATTTTGCCATCGCCTGCAAAGTTTGTACCAAAGCTTCTGGACTCACTAAGTCTTTACGAGATAACCCCGAACCATCTACCAAAGAGTAACCTGTTGAATCAACTCCCATTTGGGTAAGCGTTGCTTTCATGACTTCCAAACCAGCATCAGCAGAAGTTTGATTCTCTGTCGGTGGTTTCTTAATAGCTAATGCCCTCAACAACGACTCAGCAAAAAGATTATTACTATTAATATTTGTTTGAGCGACAAGTTCAGAAAGCGCAGGAGATTCCACATTAGCTAATTCCTCTAGATTCTTGCCATTACTTGATGATACCAAAGTCTGCACAACAGGAATTTTCTCTGCTATCAAAGTACTACGAAAACGACGAGAGAAATATTCCGCAGGAGAAAGAACAGGTAAACTGACTAACTCAGGTTGAGAATTAAGCGCCAACTGTCCTTGAATTTGCAAAATTTTTCCTTTCAAGTCACGAGTAACATTGATAGAATTTGGTTGGTTTTCTGCTGTTGTTACCGACTGATTAATAACTTGCCACTGTGCAGCCTCACTAATATCATTCCAGATAACTTTGAGAGGTTGTCCCACACTTTGCGGCAAAAGTCTTATATTAAAAACATTTTGATTTAAAATTAAGCTGTTAATAGGTGCGCCGTAGTCTGACTGTATATCTTCCCATTGCCAAGAGGGGTTAACAATATCTCCTCGAATATAAGTATCATCAGCAATCAACTGATTAACTCTCTCAATACCCTTCTGTTTCAACTGCTTTGCCAAAACAGTTAATTGTGCATCACCTAAACTGGGATCTCCTCTACCCACAATATATAAAACCCCGTTACCACCGCCATACACAGAAGTGCGAATACGAAAATTTGTCCCTAATTGCTGTAGTGCAGCAGCAGTTGTCAGGAGTTTCGTCGTGGAAGCTGGGGTAAAGTATTTTTGGGCATCCCGACTGTAAAGAGTTTGAGTAGAAGACAAGGGTTGTACTAATATACCCCAACGCGATCGACTGAATACAGGACGATTGATCACAGCATCTATCGATGCTCCCAGTTGGGCAGGACAAATTGATTTTGTGGTAGTTTGTGTTGGTACAACTTGTGTTTGTGCTTGAACTGCTTTAGTGGTGATACCTACTTGGGTTCCCAAGAATAGCAGCAGGAACCCAAGAGAGATTCTTTTCGGCATTATGTGAATAAATATTAAGTAATGGTTTTTGCTTCATGAATGTTTTATTGTATAGACTGTTCCAAAAAAAAATCCCCTAGTCTATCACCTAGAGGATACGAAAACCACGACACAATATGACTACTCATCATATGCTGTCGTGGAGTACAAGACCCAGTTGCTAATCGGTAAGAGGAGGGATTGAGCCTCGTACTGTGTTATATTTTGTGCAAGAACGTATTAACACCTACGATACTCCTGACAAAATCGGCAAAGTTGCCAAAATGCCAACTCCACAAAGAAAACAAAAGTTATCAATTCCTGATTCAGCTTGGGATATCAGGTGTTGATTCAAAAGATTATCTAATCTTGACGCTCCCTTCCCCCTACTCCCTACTCCCTACTCCCTGCTCCCTACTCCCTTCCCCCTACTCCCTGCTCCCTTCCCCCTTCCCCCTTCCCCCTTCCCCCTTCCCCCTGCACTCACTCATTACTGCAAGCTTGTGCTGGTATCCAGACGGTAAAAATTGAGCCAACACCAACGGTAGATTCCACTTCAATTCGCCCGCGATGAAGTTCTATAAGTTGTTTAGTTAAAGCCAAACCTAATCCAGTTCCTGCATAACGACGATGGTAAGGTGTATCAAGTTGGTGAAATTTCTCAAATAGCTGTGATACCTGTTCTTCTGGAATTCCTATCCCGGTATCCTCTATTTGAAATACAGCAGTGTTGTCTTCTACCCAAAGACGTAAAATGACTTCGCCATCCTCTGGTGTGAATTTTATCCCATTAGTTAACAGATTCCACAAAATTTGTTGCACTCTCCTGATGTCAGCACTGAACATGTCGCGCGGCGCGTTGAGTTGCACATCAAGTTTGAGATTGACTCGCTGAGTATTTGCTTTTTCTTTAAGCGCGTTAAGTGCAGATTCTGCTATAGTTATTAATGAAAATTCTGTGATATCTAAAACTGCCTTGCCTGCCTCAATTTGAGACAGATCAAGAATATCATTAATCATTTCTAATAAATGTTCTCCACTATCGTGGATAGTTTGCAGGTAATCTCTTTGGCGTTGAGTCAACTCGCCAAAAGACCAACGTAATAAAGTGGAAGACATGCCGATAACATAAGTTAAAGGTGTAAGCAGTTCATGGCTAACGGTAGCAAGAAATTCACTTTTGAGGCGGTTGGCGGCTTCAGCAGCAACAAGCGCGTCGTGCAACGCCATTGTGCGCTCAACAACACGTTGTTCTAGGGTTTGTTTTTCTTGAGTGAGCGATCGCATTAACTCTGTTTGGTGAATGGCGATCGCAAGTTGTTCGGCTACAGAACTGAGCAAATTTTTCTCACTTTCAGTCCACTGGCGTGGCGCGTTACACTGATGAGCAATCAACAGTCCCCAAAGTTTTTCCTCATACATAATTGGAGAAGCCAACTTTGCGCGCACTCTAGCTTCTCTAAAAAAATTCAACAAATACTCTTGCAGAACATAAGTTTTCTCAACATCATCCACTGCTAAGGTTAAGCCTTTGCTGAACTTTTCCCAATATAGGGTTGTTCGCGCTAAGCTATTTTCTTCTTTGTTATTGAGAACTGACGGAATTTCATCATTAGCACAGACTTCATATATAATACTACCTGCCTGATTAAGCAAATCTTGCTGGGAGGCTTTGGATGATGAAATGCCTTGAGTTCCCTTCTTTGGGTATACCTGCGGTGTATTTGGCGCAAAGCCTGTCCAATGAACATAGTCAGGCTGAGGAGGAATAGGGAAGTGCGCAGATGAAATAGATGAAAGGTTTATTATCTCTTTACTATTGACTCTTGATGCTTCAAATTTGTAAACGACAAGCCTATCTAATTGTAAAAACTCTCGAACTTGTGCAACTGCCGTTGCTATAATGACATGCAAATCCAAAGTTTTACGGATTTTCGTTGTCACTTGATTCAACAGTCGCTCCTGAGCAATCTGTTTTTTCAGGGCTTGTTCCACTGGTTGACAAACAGAAACATGAGGATAAATTTGAGGTGATAATTCTGTTACCTCAGAATTCTGTTGGGGTAAAAAAGACTTTAATAACAAAAGTGAGAATTGACTTTGAAGCTGGGCATCATTAGCAGTAGGAATTTGACTATATTGTTCAAGCTTTTGATAGATATGGGAATCTCGTTCAAACAAATCTCTTAAGTTCAAAACAAAGGAGGCGATCGCTTCTGAGTCCAAACTCAACCTTACATTCAGTGCTGAGTCAAAAACCTGCCCCCTTTGCTCACCCATCTGTTGTGGAAAACCAACAAGCAGAGCACTAAACTGTTCAGAAACGACTACGATAAAGCGTTGTGTCTGCCATTCTTGAGGTATGTCAATTGGAATCAACACAGCTTCTGTGAGTAGTAAAGCCCCCTTTCCTACTGCTTGAGCCATTTGCTGCAATAATTCTTCAAGCTGATCAAACACATTACTAGGCAAGGTTCGAGAGAAACTCAAATCGGCAGAACTAGACATTGTTAGAAACAGGAGTAAAAGGGGCTTTTTGCTATTGCTCAAAAATTTTTGTATTGTGTCCTAACCAACAGTTTAAGACGTTAAGACAAAATTATGCATCGTATTAATGCCACATCGGGAGGATGGAATCCTCAGTCGGAAAGTATCATTTTTCTGGAACAAACCCCTGCTCCCATAGTATTTCTGACGTCTGCTGATACGGACATTCAAACTTTGGCGGCTGCTGTACCCAAATTACCCACGACATTCCCTGCTTTAAGAGTTGCCAACTTGCTGCAATTGCAGCATCAAGTCAGTATTGATAACTATGCCGAAAAAGTTTTAGAGTTCGCAAGCGTGATTATTCTCCGTTTATTAGGAGGACGCTCTTACTGGGCTTATGGCTTAGAAGTTGTGCAAGAAATTGTCCAACGTAATGGTACAACTCTCATTGTAATGCCAGGAGATGACGCAATAGACCCCGATTTCATCTCCCAGTCTACCCTACCTTTGAGTACTGTGAATCAGGTCTGGCAATACTTTAACGAAGGTGGAGTCGAAAATTTTCTCCACGCTCTGCAGTTTATTTGTGATACTTGCTTTTCAACTTTTTTTAATCCTCCATCACCGCAACTTGTTCCCCGCGTGGGGTTGTATGAGTGGGGGAGAGAGCAGGGAGCAGGGAGCAGGGAGAAAAATAACTCCCTCACTTCTAAAGTAGGAATTCTCTTCTACCGTGCTCATTATCTGGCGGGAAATACTAAGGTAATTGATGCTTTGTGCAATGGTTTGGCGAAGCAAAATCTACAGCCAGTTCCAATTTTTGTTTCTTCTTTGCGTGATGTTGATGTTCAAGAAGAATTGTGTGAGTTTTTTCAACCTAAAGACACTCAGCAAATTGCCCAGCTGCTGAATACGACGAGTTTTTCTTTAGCCCGGTTGGAAACAGAAACACCGCAGATTGATTTGTGGCAAAAATTAAATGTGCCAGTGTTGCAAGTTATCCTCAGTGGTGGTTCAATTGAGCAATGGGGGATACAATCTCAAGGACTCTCACCCCGTGATATGGCTATGAACGTGGCGCTTCCAGAGGTGGATGGGCGAATTATTTCTCGTGCTGTGTCTTTTAAGACGATACAAAGTAGCAGTTCCTCTTTGGAAACTGATGTCGTCGTCTATGAACCAGTAGGCGATCGCATTGAGTTTGTCACTTCTTTAGCCGCTAATTGGGTACGTTTGCGTTCAAAACCTCCTCAAGAACGTCGTGTGGCGTTGATTTTGGCAAATTACCCGAACCGTGATGGACGCCTTGCAAATGGTGTCGGGTTGGATACGCCCGCCAGTTGTGTGGAAATTCTTAAGGCTTTGCAGTTGGCTGGGTATCAGGTGGAAAATTTGCCTGACACTGGGGATGAGTTGATTTCATGTCTCACTGCTGGGGTGACGAATGACTCGGAAGGTAGGGAATTGCGTCCGGTTCTACAGTCTGTTTGTTTGGGGGAGTATCAGGAGTTTTTTGCTTCGTTACCAGAAGCTGTACAGAAGGGAATTGGCGAAAGGTGGGGAAGTGTTTTTGAAACGAACCGCAGAGGCGCAGAGGGCACAGAGAAAGAGAGAGAGGAGAGTTTTGCGGTTCCAGGAATTCAACTTGGTAACATTTTTGTAGGAATTCAACCAGCGCGGGGTTATGATGTTGATCCAAGTTTGAGTTATCATGCGCCTGATTTGGAGCCAACTCATGATTATTTGGCTTTTTATTATTGGGTGAGACAATGTTTTGGGGCAGATGCTGTTGTTCATGTTGGGAAACATGGAAATTTAGAATGGTTACCAGGTAAAAGTGTGGCTTTGTCGAGTGAGTGTTATCCAGAAGTGGCTTTGGGAGCGCTTCCCCATTTGTATCCGTTTATTGTGAATGATCCTGGTGAAGGTTCCCAGGCGAAACGTCGTGCTCAAGCTGTGATTGTGGATCATCTGACGCCGCCTCTAACTCGTGCAGAACTTTATGGTTCTTTACATGATTTGGAAAATTTGATTGATGAGTATTATGAGGCGCAAAGTTTAGATCCATCTCGTTTACCAATGATTTGCGATCGCATACGCGAACTGGTTGTACAAGAAAATCTTTTCTTGGATTTGGAATTGAAGGAAAAGGGAAAAGGGATTCAGCGAAAACAAGAATCTTCTGTTTCTAGTTTTGATTTTTCAGTTTTACCTTCACTTGATGGTTATCTTTGTGAATTGAAGGAAGCTCAAATCCGTGATGGATTACATATTTTTGGGCAATGTCCTCAAGGACGACAGTTGCGAGATTTAATTGTTGCGATCGCACGTCATCCCAATCGTCATCATGTCGGGCTGACTCGTGCTTTGGCTCAAGATTTAGGTTTAGATTTTGATCCCCTCACGACTGATTTTAGTACTCAGCTATCAGCCCAAGATATTCAGAGTTTAGGTAACAAAACTCAACACTCCTGTCGCAGTGTCGGCGATGCTGTCGAATTTTTAGAAGAACAAGCCGCCAAATTAGTAGAAGAACTCCAAATTCAGAATTTCGACTTCCCAACTCCGAATTCCTCACTCCCAACTGTCCTTGACTGGATACGTGCTACCCTTCTACCTTCTTTACTACAAACCCACCAAGAAATTACCAATTTGTTACACGGACTCGATGGTGGATATGTCCCCAGTGCCCCGGCTGGCGCACCAACGCGAGGGCGTCCAGAAGTTCTGCCAACTGGTAAAAATTTTTATTCTGTTGACATCCGCGCAATACCAACGGAAACTGCTTGGGATGTAGGTAGAAAAGCTGCTGAGACAGTTGTTGAGCGTTATGTACAAGAGGAAGGTGAGTATCCGAAAACACTGGGATTATCTGTATGGGGAACTGCCACGATGCGGACTGGAGGTGATGATATTGCACAGGCGTTAGCTTTACTTGGGGTGCAGCCTGTATGGGATGGTGCGGCACGACGGGTGGTAGATTTTGAAATTTTACCGCTTTCTGTTTTGGGACGTCCGCGTGTGGATGTCACGTTGCGAATCTCTGGTTTTTTTAGGGATGCTTTTCCTAACTTGATTGATTTGTTCGACTCGGCTGTGCAAGCAGTGGCAGGTTTAAACGAACCGTCAGAGGAAAATCCTCTAGCTGCGCAAGTGCGTCAAGAGACTGAGTATTGGACACAACTTGGTTTAAGTTTACCAGACGCAAGAGTGCGATCGCGCTACCGCATCTTTGGTTCTAAGCCAGGAGCTTATGGTGCAGGACTCCAAGGTTTAATTGAAGGACAAAACTGGACAGATGATCAAGATCTAGCTCGTGCCTACATCAACTGGAGTTGCTATGCCTACTCTTCGTCAGCAACACAAGCGCAGGAAGCAACCGATGCACCAGTACAAGACAATTCCAAATTAGAAGTCTCTCCCTCATCCCCTTCATCCCTTCAACAAGGACGTTCCGCGCCAGAAGCATTTGAAATGCGGTTGCGAGAAATGCAGATAGTGTTACACAACCAAGACAATCGCGAACACGATTTGCTTGATTCTGATGATTACTATCAATTTCAGGGTGGTTTAACAGCTGCAATACGTGCTGTACGGGGAGAGAATCCCCAAACTTATTTTGGTGATCATTCCATTCCAGCCAAACCGCAAGTCCGTCAACTTAAAGAAGAAATCGCACGAGTGTATCGTTCTCGCGTTGTGAATCCTAAATGGATAGCAGGAATGATGCGCCACGGTTATAAGGGTGCTTTTGAAATGGCGGCAACTGTTGATTATTTATTTGCCTACGATGCCACGGCAAAATGTGTGGAAGACTATATGTATCAGGGGATAACTGAGGCGTATTTGTTCGATCCAGTTGTTTCGGAATTTGTCTATCAAAAAAACCCATATGCTTTGCGTGATATGGCTGAAAGATTGTTGGAAGCACATCAGCGCGGTTTATGGGACGATGTAAATACACAAACACTGGAACATTTACGAAACATAGTACATCAAGCTGAAGCAGCTATTGAAGGAAAACAAATGGTGTAAAAAATTATGGAAAATCTTGCGTATTTACACGTATCATCTGTTTACGAGGACTTACCCTCCAGTGAATTAATATCGCTCAGCCGTTTGTTTAAGCAAACAGTAGCACCGGATTGGAAACGTCTGTCTGGTAAAGCTTGGAAATATATGCTACCTTTAGCACTCGGTTTATCTGTTCTGGGTGGTGTGAGCAGCGCTCTAGCACTTGAGAAAGGCGATCGCGGTCCTTCTGTAAAAACTCTACAACAACAGTTGAAAGCAGCAGGCTTCTATCAAGCTTCCCTCACTCAAGTATACGACACTGAGACAGAAGCTGGTGTGCGCCGCTTCCAAAGAGCGGCTGGTTTAGATGTTAACGGTGTTGCTGGATCTGTAACTTTAGAAAAATTAGAGAACTGGCGTACCTCTAATGAAACTTCCCAAGCGACAAAGATCAGCACCAGAAATAACCAAACCAGAGCAACCAGTACAAACAACTCTCAAACTAGAACAACCAGTTCTGAGAATCCATCAGTCACTAACAAGCGTAGCAGTTCTAACATTCTCCAAAAAGGAGATGAAGGTGAAGATGTTAGAGTTCTACAAGAACGATTGCGAATTGCAGGCTTTTATACAGGTAACGCCACATCGGTTTTCGGTCCAATTACTGAAGAAGCTGTCAAGCGGTTCCAAGAAGCTTATAACTTAGCCCCTGATGGAATTGTCGGATCAGCAACCCAAGCAAAACTCCCAACATCCTCTATTGGTTATGGAGAAGATTCACCTACTAACCAACCTACCACTGGAGATAAACTTCGGTTGGGCGATCGTGGTGAGGCTGTAAGAGTTCTTCAAGAACAATTAATCAACGCAGGATACTTACAAGGAGAGCCAAACGGTTACTTCGGTCCTAATACAGCAGATGCTGTACGCCGGTTCCAGACAGATAATTACCTAGCTGCAAGCGGTATTGCTGGTCCAACAACCCGCGCTAAATTGTACAGTATGGCAAATGATGCTCCCACAAGTGGTGATTTTAACGTTTTGGAGATTCAAAGACGACTACGGGATCAGGGTTTTTACAAAGGTGCTCTTAATGGTGTGATGGGAGACGAGACAAAGAAAGCTATTAGACAAGCACAACAATTCTACGGTATCAGTTTGAGTAACGTCAGAAGCGGACGCTTTTAGCATCCGCTCAGGTGTTGGTAGTGTCGATATCTAACAGTTTGCCAACCTCCCATAACAACAAGTTCAAAGCTGCTAATGAAATTTACCAAAATATTTCATTGCAGCCAGCGCTTTCTTGAATCCTAAAACCCAAGTGTTACAGTGGCATGAGTGCTCTTTGGCACTTGGGACAAACAGCATGAATTGTTAATTGGCAATCCAAGAGGTGAAAACCTTCTTTTTGTGCTGTTTTCGCTCCAATTTTTAAAATCGAGTCGTTCTTGAACTCAATTGTCGTGTTGCATCTGACACAAATCAGGTGATGGTGGTGATGGGGATAGGGTTGATTAAGTTCGTAGTGTTTATGCCCTTCTCCTAGTTCTAACTCTCGTAAGATTCCCATTCGCGCCATCAACTTGAGAGTGCGATAAATCGTCGATAGGCTAATTCCCTCGTGTTCGGCTTCTAGCCTTTCGTAAAGATCTTCAGCACTGAGGTGTTCTCCTTGCGGAAGTTCTTGAAAAATGTGTAGAATTACCTCGCGCTGGGGTGTTAAACGCCAACCACGTTCATTAAGTTCTGCCTTTAGCGAGGCTGCTGTATAAGCTGTCATACAATTTTCTCAACAAAGTCCATTAGTTGCGAATATAGCAAAAATTTGGACTAATTTGCAATAATCAAAGGTTCTTGAGAAGAGTTATTAAATATTAAAGGTAAATTTAAAAACTTTGAGCAGTAAGTAAAAAAACAAGCGATCGCTTATCCTATCCTGTATAAATGTTCTCAAAGGCGAATCGAAAGATTGTTATGCTATTAGATGAAAATAACTTGCCATAAGTTAGTGAAAAGTTTTGGGAACGAGGATAAAATGAGTCAATAGCCTAAAGTCAAAAGTCTTTTAGAATAGGCATCTTGCCTTGTGTGTAGAATGTATAAGTTTTTTGACCCACAAACTACTTAGAAGTGATGAGTTAGGGCGTATATTTATGTATAAGTGGTGAGCAAGTCCTGTACCAATGTCTCCGGACAAAGGTATCTGCTGTTTAAAACAGGCTCGTTATAAAGAAGATACTCATACAGTCCTATATCCAGATAACACGCTACTTTGAACGCGCCTGTCCGTACACTTTACGGATACGGCACAGCGGTGCCGTAAGAATACAGCGGATAAAAATGGAATCAGGAACTCACTCTTATCAAAGATTTAGTGGTCAGTAAGACAGTGATGAGTTCAAGTTCTTACTAATTGGATTGAGAATTCGGAATTCGGAATTCCGAATTCTTCTTTTTGAGTAGTAATCATTGACTATTGACTATCGACTAACTAGCTCAAAGACTCCAAGTAGTCGCGGATAAGATTGCGCCGCTTTGGTTGGCGCAGCTTTTGCAAGGCTTTGGACTCGATTTGTCGTACACGTTCCCGTGATAAATCCAAAGCACGTCCAATTTCTGCTAAGGAGTAAGGATGACCATCTGCCAAACCAAACCGCATTAAAATCACATCACGCTCCCGGCTTGTTAAGTCTGACAGAAGATTTTGCAAGTCTTTTTGTAAAGACTCTCGCATTAATGTCTCTTCTGGAGTGATGTTATCAGTTTCGAGTAATTCTCCTAACTCTGTGTCTTTGTCCTTACCAACTTTTGTCTCTAGAGAAACAGAACGAGGAACTCGCAAAAGAACTTCCCGCACTTGTGTAGGAGTCATGTCTAGCTCTTGAGCAAGATCTTCCAAAGTTGGAGTGCGACCTTTTTCTTGTGCGATTTTACGCTGAGCTTTTTTAATTTTGTTCAGCTTTTCTGTAATGTGGACAGGTAGGCGGATAGTGCGGCTAGAAGTTGCGATCGCCCTTGTAATTCCTTGACGGATCCACCAATAAGCATAGGTGCTAAAGCGATAACCCTTGGTTGGATCAAATTTCTCAACTGCTCGTTCTAAACCAAGAGTCCCTTCTTGGACTAAATCCAACAATTCCAAACCACGATTTTGATATTTCTTAGCAACGGAGACAACAAGGCGAAGATTTGCCTTAATCATGTGTTCTTTTGCCTGGAGTCCATTGCTTTGAATTTTCTCCAGTTCTTCCACAGTCATTTTGGCAATTTCAGCCCAACGCCGTTTTCCTAGTCCTATAATCTGCTTAAGCTCTAACAGACTTACACCAGCAGCACCCGCCCAACGTTCAAGAGAAGGACGATGTCCTAATGCAGATGCCAAACGCTCCTGAGTTTCAATCAGTCGGAGATATGGTGCAATCACCTCATCTCCTTCTTCCGCAGCTTTAGACAGAAGTATTCGCATCCGCAAATAGCGCTGGACTTTTTGCGCTTCTGAAACTTCTTCATCCCGTCCTAGTAATCGAACTCGGCCAATTTCTTGAAGGTATAGACGTACTAGATCTGTGCTGCGTCGGTTAAGATTTGCACCTAAGTTAGCAGAGTCAACAGAAGTTATCTCCAGATCTTCAAGTTCATCCATCGGCAACTCAGTTTCGTCAACCGTGATATCTGGGTCAAAGACTGGATCAGATTGTTTGTTATTGAAAGCGGCATCTGCGTAAAAAGATGTTGCTGGCATAAAGATTTGTCTCAATGGCTCCAGGTAACAATAGATTACGGTCAGCTAATTAACTGTTGCTATTGTTCCCGTGATTCTTGAAGAACTAACACGGTTGAGGGTTCCATTTAGGGTTTTTTTTTCAAAAAACCTCTACTTGTTTTTTTTTACACAATGCTCCCGAAAGCTCGGTTGCAGTAGCTTTCCCATGAACCAATAGCTATTTAAATTTCCTAAGGGGCGTTAAATTGCGAATGACCTGATGAAAATTTGAACCTTCACATAATTTTAACTGTAGTTTATGCTGTAAAGTATAAATACATACTCGTGAAAAATTCTCTTCTTTATATGCATAGTCCTATCTACATGAGTCCCTAGGTGCTTTCCTGATAATTTACGAATTTTCCTTCAAAAATGATTAGTTATATCATGTGGACAATAAGGGAGTTAGGAAGTTTTTTCCCTGTGATCCTGTGCTTCCCGTGGTGTTCTACTCTGGCTTCATATCTCGCAGCATCAGTTGTGAAAGTGCTTGTCGGGGTGTGACTTCACTCTGGAGTAAGCGATAAACTTGCTCGGTAATTGGCATGGGAATATTTTGCTGCTTGGATAGCTGCATCAAAACCTGAGTGGTGTTGACTCCCTCAGCAGTTCCTTCTATATGAGCGAGAATTTCGACCAGTGTTTGACCAACAGCCAACTGGTAGCCAACTTGATAATTGCGACTCAAGGGACTGTTACAGGTTGCTAACAGATCACCCAAGCCAGACAAACCGTAAAATGTTTCTAATTTTGCACCCCAATGGACACCAATACGAACCATTTCTGTTAATCCACGGGTGAGTAAAGCTGCTTTGGCGTTGGTTCCCAAGTGCAAGCCATCACAGACACCAGCGGCGATCGCCATCACATTTTTTAGTGTGCCACCCAGCTCTACTCCCAAGATATCATAATTGGTGTAAACGCGAAAACGATCTGAAGAAAACACTACTTGCACGAATTCTGCTGCAGCGATCGCACTGCTTGCTACAACCGTTGCAGCAGGTAACTCCTGTTGTATTTCTTTAGATAAATTGGGACCTGAGATCACAACTACTGCGTGGTTGGGGAAAGTTTCTTGCCAAATTTGTGATGGTGTACAAGTAGTTTGGAGGTCTAAGCCCTTTGTCGCTGTGACAAAAATTGTCTCTGGGGAAATGGCTAAAGACTGTAATTGAGAAGTTACAGATCTCACGCCCTTCATAGAAACAGCAGAAAGGACAACATCAGCACCTTGTACAATTTCCGCCAGCGTTTGAGAACCCTGGCGCGACCACATGCCCACTTTATGACCATTCGTCTTTGCAAGAGTTGCAAGAGCCGTCCCCCAAGCACCTGCACCCAGAATTGCTACTGATTTTGGATGAGTCATTAGTCATTGGTCATTAATTTTTGCCGGGGGTAACGTTCCATTAATCCTCTTACTTCTTCCGCATGATATGAGCTTCTTGTCAATGGTGAGGAGACAACTTGTAAAAAACCTATTTCTTCACCGAAAGCTTTCCAAGCAGCAAATTGCTCTGGGGTGATAAATTCATCGACTTTCAAATGCTTTTGGCTGGGTTGGAGGTATTGCCCAATAGTCAAAATGTCGCAATCTACCGCTCGTAAATCCCGCATGACTTGACGGACTTCCTCATCCGTTTCACCAAGTCCCACCATAATACCGGATTTGGTGTAAATCCAAGGAGCAATTTGGTGAGAACGTTGCAATAATTCCATTGTCCGCTCATAGTTTCCTTGCGGGCGCACCCGTCGATATAAACGAGGAACAGTTTCTGTGTTGTGGTTGAGAACTTCTGGTTGTGCTTGGAGAATCAACTCCAGCGCCTCCCAATGACCACACAAGTCGGGAATGAGTACCTCAATTGTTGTGTGGGGAGAGATAGTGCGAACAGCTTCAACACATCTGACAAACTGCGAAGCCCCACCATCTGGCAAGTCATCTCGGTTCACAGAGGTGATGACCACATGATTGAGTTTCAGGCGGCGTACTGCTTCTGCCAGTCGTGCTGGTTCCGTGGCGTCTAGAGGTTTGGGTTTTTTTTCAAAGTCAATATCGCAGTAGGGACACGCACGCGTGCAAGCTGGTCCCATAATTAGGAATGTGGCGGTTCCAGCTTTAAAGCACTCACCAATATTTGGACAGGACGCTTCCTCACAAACCGTATTGAGGGTTAAATCCCGCAAAATTTCTTTAACGTTACCAACACGCTCCCATTGAGGCGCTTTTACCCGCAACCAGTCTGGTTTAACAGTCACAATCCGTTTCCCAAATTGTACATTGTAAATCCTAGCAAGCTTCATCGATTGGTGGATGAATTTGCATACCACTTTCTCATTTGTCAACCTTTGTGATACTGTATATATAATGTAGGACGTATTGTGTCGGGATGTAGCGCAGCTTGGTAGCGCACTTCGTTCGGGACGAAGGGGCCGCTGGTTCGAATCCAGTCATCCCGATTTGTGTTGTTGATTAACTATTATTTGTCATCCTTAACAGATTAATGTCGTTATTAACGAAATTAACGAATTAACTGTCGTCTTAACAAATTAATGTCGGCGACTTGTTTGTATGGAGCATGATTCTCAATACTGAGAGCATCACTATTTCAAGTGTATGCTCGTTGAAATCATCCCGAACGAATGACATTGCCTGTGTGCGTCTATAAGTGACGCAAACTGCGGCTTTGGAGGAGGCGATTAGAGATTGGTTGCACAAAAAAGATTCCCTTGCTGGTGAAAAGTTGCAGGGGAGTTAAAGGGTTATGCTTAAAACTGGTGGAATAGTCTTAAAATATAAGTTTTGGCAGTTTTTGACCCCTGTTTTCTTAGTCTTTGTGAGAAATCCGGGTTACACCTACATCAATCGGGAAGTTCAATTTATACTTGGAAGTCTTGCATTAAAGTAACTATGTAGGATCTTTTAAGCGTGATTTAGCATTCAACGGAATCGTACGCTCATTTCACCTTGTAGGTGCAAGATAGGAGCCAAGCCATTAATATTAAAAATCCCACAGTAAAGCTAAATGTTCGAGCAAACTTTTAAAAATATTGACGATGTTCTCTGGAAAGAGGCGGGTTGTACTACAGAGTTAGATTACACCGAGCAAACCTCTTGGCTGCTGTTTCTGCAAAAAGCATTTACTGGCGAACTCACCACAGACACCGCCAATCAGACAACAAAAGCCGTTCAAGAGGTAAATGCTGCATGACTACCCTTGAAATCCTTGAAAAATGGCTGAATGCAGCCGCAGAAACAGAACGGTTAGAATTCAAAGAAGCCAAGCAACAGTATGATACAACCAAATTGTTACGCTACTGCGTGGCTTTAGCCAACGAAGGTGGTGGATATCTGGTTTTGGGCGTAACCGACAAACGTCCACGTCGTGTCGTAGGTTCCCAAGCTTTTCTATGCGCAACCGACCTCAACGATATCAAATCTCGCATCGTGGACAAACTCAGATTTCGGGTAGACGCTACAGAATTGTTGCATTCTGATGGACGAGTCTTGGTTTTTGAAGTACCAACCCGTCCCGTCGGGCAACCATTAGCGTTTGATGGAGCTTACCTAATGAGGGCGGGAGAAGATTTGGTGCCGATGACACCAGATGTACTCAAGAAAATTTTTGCCGAAGAGCAACAAGATTGGTTTTGCCAACCTGCTCAATGTAACGCTAGTCCGGACGATGTAATCGCCCTCCTAGATACCCAAACATACTTTGAACTGCTAAAAATTCCCTATCCAACTACCCGCGATGCCGTCCTAGAACGATTGCAGAGCCAACATTTAATTAAACAAACAGCACAGGGTTGGACAATCACAAATCTAGCTGCCATTCTTTTGGCAAAAAAACTGGATGCCTTTTCCCCGGCATTGGCTCGTAAAGCACCCCGTGTTGTGATCTATGAAGGTATCGATAAGCTAAAAACTCGTAATGATACGACAGGTATCCGAGGATATGCCGTTGGCTTTGAGGGGTTAGTGGATTTTGTCCACTCAGCAGCACCGCAAAATCGCTTTATCGAGGAAGTTGTGCGGGAAGAAGTAAAGATGTTTCCGGAACAGGCTTTACGAGAACTTATTGCTAATGCTTTGGTGCATCAGGATTTTCTAGCAACAGGTACTTCAGTGATGATCGAGATGTATAGCGATCGCATTGAGATATCTAATCCTGGTATCCCACCTATTAAGGTAGAGCGATTTATTGATGAAAATCGCTCCCGTAACGAACAACTCGCTGACGTAATGCGACGTTTCGGTATATGTGAAGAAAAAGGCAGTGGCATTGATAAAGTTGTAAGCACAGCAGAAGTGTTTCAACTACCCGCACCAGATTTTCGAGTAGGTGACACACGCACTATAGCAGTGCTGTTTGCTCATCAGGATTTTGCCGACATGAGCAAAACAGACCGAATTCGAGCCTGCTACCAGCATTGCTGTCTGCTGTATGTCAGCAATCAACGAATGTCTAACCAAACCCTACGGGAGCGGTTTCGCCTAAGTGAGTCAAAGGCAGTAATCGTTTCTCAGATTATAGGAGCTACCAAAGAAAATGGTTGGATTAAGACGGACGAGTCCGAATCAACCTCAACCCGCTATGCTCGCTATCTCCCTTTTTGGGCATAAAAGTGCTTAAACGCAAACCGAGATGAGTCACTCTCAAAACCTGAAACCCTTGCATAAGCAGCATAAAAGTGCTTAAACGCAAATCGAGATGAGTCACTCTCAAAACCTGAAATCTTTGCATAAGCAGCATAAAAGTGCTTAAACGCAAATCGAGATGAGCGAAATATGAACGAAGCCGAAACCCGCGCCGAATTAATTGACCCCGCACTCAAAGCCGCAGGCTGGGGTATCATCGAAGGTAGTCGCATCCGCCGCGAAGTTATTGCCCCTGGTCGCTTAATTGGCAACAGTAAACGCGCCCAAGCAGACATCGCCGATTATGTGCTGGTTTATCGTGGTGAAAAACTCGCCGTCATCGAAGCCAAAAAACGCGACTTACCAGATACCGAAGGTTTAGGACAAGCCAAAAAATACGCCGAAAAGTTGCAGACTCGATTTGCCTACTCTACAAATGGCATCGGTATCTACCAAGTAGATATGCACACAGGGACAGAATGAACAAAGCTGAAACCCGCGCCAAACTTATTCATTAACAACCACCAAAAATTTGACTTATGCTGATCCAGAAGATTGTCCAAGAACTACAAGACATCCCCGAAGACAAACTAGCAGAACTTTATGACCTAATTCACTACTTTCGACTAGGTTTAAGTCAAGAACGTACACAACCCCGCACCCCTGGTTTATTGAAAGGACAACTCGGCGATGCTTTCTTTGAACCACTCCCAGAAGAGGAACAACAGCAATGGGAATGAGCTACTTCATCGACACCCATATCCTGCTGTGGTGGCTCTTTGACGATCCAAAACTCGATACCACTTGCCGAGATATCATTCGCAACCCAGATCATCGCATCATTGTCAGCAGTGCTTCCGCTTGGGAAATTGCCACCAAATACCGCATCGGTAAACTACCCGAAGCCAAACAACTCGTTGAGCAATATTCACAGATATTGCATCAGGCTAAATTTATCGAACTTGCCATCACCTCAGCCCATGCGCTTAGAGCAGGAAGCCTACCGATTGCCCACCGAGATCCCTTTGATCGCATGATCATGGCTCAGGCTGAACTCGAAAGCTTGCCTGTTATCACCTACGACGCAGCCTTTCAGACTGGACTGATTCAGATCATTCCCAATCTCAAGTAAAGACTATGAACGAAGCTGAAACCCGCGCCGAACTGATCGACATACAGTCACGTCATCGGCAAAGTGAGAGTAAACGCCGTCTGCCCATCCGATGTGGAGTCAAGGGTGAGATCGCCACGATGTGCCCGAGCAATTTCACGAGCTAAGCTGAGTCCCAGTCCGATTCCTTCTACCTTGCGGGTTCGAGCAGGATCACCGCGATGGAAGCGGTCAAAAATGCGCGAGCGATCGCCCACCGAAATCTCTTTTGAAGCATTGGCGATCGTTACATGCAGAGTTGTTTGAGTTTGCCATGCGTGAATTTGTATCCAGCCGTTAGGGAGATTGTATTTGATAGCATTACTAAATAAATTTTGCAGAACTTGAATCAGGAGATCGCGATCGCCCTGTACCCGTAGCCCATCACTAATGTCAGTTTGCACACTCAGGTGGGGAGCCAGGAGTTCCACATCTTCTAACATCTCCATGAGCAACTCAGACATATCTACCTCAACCAGAAACAACTTCATTTGTCCCGCATCTGCCAAAGACAACAGCAAAAGTTTCCGTGTAATACCACTGAGGCGACGCACCTCATCCAACAAATTACTTAAGCGCTGTTGGACTTCACTTCCAGAGTCAACCTGTTGCAGTGTTCGTTCCAGTTCGCCTTGCAGAATCGTCAGTGGGGTTTTCAGTTCGTGAGCTGCGTCAGCACTGAAGCGGGAAGCTTGTGTAAAACTGCGTTCCAGGCGTTCCAGCATTTGATTAAACACCTGAATCAATTCGACAAATTCAACATCCGTTGTCCCAATCGGAATCCGCTGATCTAGCCCTTTAACTGTCACTTGTTGAATAACGCCTGTTAATTGCCGGATGGGACGCAAAGCACCACCAGAAACGAACCATGCCCCAAAAGCAACTAGCAAAAGCGCTCCTGGAATTGAAACAAGGAAGATATTGCGAATGGTACCCATCTCTTGATCAACGGCTTCCAGACTAACGGCGATCGCAACCTGAACATTGGGAAATTTAAGTGCCCCAATCCGCCAAAGTCCTGTTGTTGTCTGTTGAGTGACGAATTCAGGTGGGCGTCGTGGGCGAAGCAACGGTGGTGGCTTGACAGGTGGATCTGTACTCTCGGGTTTTGGCGGTGGTTCTTTAGGAAACCGTGGCAAAGGTGTCAACTCAAGACGCCTAAGCAACAGACGATTCACGTCCTTATCGGCAGGCACTTCGTTGGATTTATAAAGTGTGTTGCCCTTTGTGTCAAGCACCAGCACGGCGATGGGGATTTTTGTATTTGTTCCAAAGCTATAGGGTAATGACTCTCCGTAGAATTGCCATCGCTCTCGTTGAGGTGAACGGTTTGCCCGTATCAACTGATTGAACAGTTGTGCATCAAGGCGAGCGATCTGAGTATTGTAAATCTGGAACCAGGAGACTGCACCAAACCCTACTAATGCGCTTCCAGCCAAACCCGCAGACAATAGGGCAATCCGGAGTCGAAACGAACGCAGTTTCATAATCATGGATCTGGTTTGCGAAACCGATATCCAACCCCTCGAATGCTTTCAATCCAGCCTACTTCATCAACGGGGTCAATTTTTTTACGAATTCGCTGGATACAAACATCCACAACATTGGTGTTGGGGTTAAAGTCGTAGCCCCAAACGTGTTCCAGGATTTGGGTACGAGTGAAAACCCGTCCAGGAGAGCGCATAAGATACTCCAGAAGATTAAACTCGCGGCTGGTAAGTTCTATTGCTTGTTGATTGCAAGTGACTTTTCGCGTGATCCGATCAAGTTTGAGAGAGCCAACCGAAAGCAAATTTTGGCGATCGCCCACACTCGGGCGCACAACAGCATGAATTCGAGCCGCTAACTCTTCCACAAAAAACGGTTTAGCAATGTAGTCATCAGCTCCCAAATTCAACCCGGACAGGCGATCGTCCAGTTCATTGCGAGCCGTCAACAAAATTACGGGGGCATTTCGACCTGAGCGCCGCAGTTGTTTAAGAATCGATAGTCCATCTTTACCTGGTACCATGATGTCGAGCACAATCACATCGTATTCATTGTCTAATGCTCGCAGATATCCTTCATCACCGTTGTCGCAATAATCTACGACAAATCCCTGCTCCTTCAGTCCAGCCTGGACAAAGTTAGCAATTTTTGCTTCGTCTTCGACAAACAGAACATTCACAACAATTCATTACTCGACCTATTGCTCCATTCTAGATTCATTACCATTTGGTTCAAATTACAAAAGTGTAATTCAAATACAACGCGGGCTGTCATTTTCAGGTGGCTCAATTATCAATGTGATTATCAAATACTTTTAGAGGTTGATTGTGATGAATATTCGTCGAGTGTTAGCCACAGCAGCGATTCCTTTTGTAATTGGCACATTCGGTTTTGCTGTAGCCGAGCAAGCGATCGCCCAAGTTCCATCGAATCGGATCACACAGATTGCACAACGGCCCGATAGAAAACCTCCTAAACCCAAGGCTTGCAAACCCCGCCCAGGTAAAAAGTGTCCTCCTCCCCAACCTCCCCGACGTCCTAATTGAGGGTACGGCTCAAAATTGCGTAGGATTCAATAACTTAATAACCGTTTGAAAGCGCAGAGTGAAGTACACACCATCAAAACGGAGTACCGTTTATGATGGGGGCTTCCAGTTTCATTGGTCAATGCCACGTTGGGTATACCACAAGGGTATTCGTCACTCAAAACGATGATGGTCTTACTTGTCCTCCGGAGGTTTGGAACGCGTCCCTTACTCCCGTACACCCGTGTGTACCCTGGCAGCAACCCGCCTCCCGCAGGTTGTTGAATTATTTTTCGAGGTTTAACATGGAGTGTGCTTTTGCATTCCAGCGGTTTCACCGATTTCCTGAGCTTTGATCTTTCTGTGGTAAGCGTCGTACCGCTACTTAACCTATCTGTTCCGACACAATCAGGAGGGTCAGCGACCAATAATATGATACAACATCAAACATGTGAATTCCAGGAATATTGGCAACTTCGCGCTAACGCGCCGCTCCGCTAACATACATCTTTTCTTTCTTTTACCTTTGGTAAAAATAAATTAAAAATGCAATCGTCGCTGCCCGTCTTATATCCCGACACTAAACCGAGTGCCATTAGAGTGTGGGACTTACGACGAAGAAGTTAACACTGGAGAGGATCTCGCACTTCGCAGCGATAAGCCCGCTTGCGATATGCTTATCGCAAAAAACGCGAAACGAACTTTAAATTACAAAATTGTAATCCAAAAGCAGGGCGAACTGTCATTTTGTGTCTGTTGAATCATAAATGTCAACTTTTGGAGGCAGATAAGTAGATGGACTGACTTCAACGCAAGATTTGTTCCACCCGATTCCCCCACCGTTGCTGCTCTCCCTTAGAAGAGGAGAAATATGCACGGTGTTGCCTGTGCAGTTTAATTGTGTCCATCTATTTTATAAGGCAGCATGAAAAACAACAATCGTCAAGTAAGTCGGATTATGAGTCGAAGAGAGGTACTTGCTTTATCCAGAGCAGCAGCAGGTGCAATGCTTGTTGTATTCATATCTAGAAAGTCCAGCCTTGCACAGGCAGAGTCGAGTACAGACACAGCAGCATCATCTACAGCAGATTCTACGTTGCCGAACTGTGTCGTGAGTCCGCAGCAGACCGAAGGACCCTATTTCGTGGACGACAAGCTCAACCGCTCGGACATCCGCTCCGATCCGGCAAACGGTTCGGTGAAAGAAGGTGTGCCACTCCAACTGACGCTACGTGTTTCTACAGTCGGGAGTACTGGCTGCACGCCGCTTGCAAATGCCACTGTGGATATTTGGCACTGTGACGCACTAGGCGTCTATTCCGACGTGTCAGATCCAAGTTTCAATACCGTCGGGCAAAAGTTTCTGCGCGGCTATCAAGTGACAGATACGGATGGAACCGTCCAGTTCACAACCAACTATCCCGGTTGGTACCAAGGCAGAACAGTCCATATGCACTTTAAGGTTCGCACGGATGCGACATCAGGGCAGAGTTATGAGTTTACGTCACAGTTGTACTTTGATGACTCGATCACAGATCAAGTACACGCACTCTCACCATACGCAATCAAAGGACAACGCACGCTAAGGAATGCTGGAGACGGGATCTTCAGTAATGGTGGAGACCAATTATTGCTCGCGCTCACCCAAACAACCGATGGTTATGCAGCAACATTCAACATTGGGCTTAACATGGATTCGGCTTCAGATGGCGTGAACAGTACTGCACCGAACGAGACAGCACCTCCACAAAGTCGTGAAAGGCTTCCCGCCTCCGTGTAATACCGTTTCACTTTAAGGTTAGTCTGACACTATAACGGCTTGGCACTGTCAAGCTTTTCTATTTTCTACCAATTAATGGTCTTTATGCCAAACACTCCAACTCCCTTGAAACGACGATTAAATGATGCGTTTGGGCGGTTATGGAAACTGCATTGGGTGATGGCGGCTTGTTTTCTTGTCATCTACTTGCTTGGTATGGTGATGGCTCGCTTGCCGCGTGAAGTTTTCTTTAGAGGTTCTCTGTACAACATCCACAAATCATTCGGTGTATTAGTTCTCGCTCTACTGCTCTTGAGGGTTTTTACCCTACTGCAAGTTATGGCGAAAAAGTATCTCAAGCGCAGTCCCAAACTGACACCCCAGTGGATAAAAACCTTTTCCCTGCATTTAGTGCTTTATCTGCTGATGCTGGTTGTTCCAATCAGCGGCATTTTTTTATCAAACTCAGGTGGGCATGAAATTCCGTTCTTTTTTGTGACATTGCCCAATTGGTTTGAGGAAAATCGTTCTGTTGGTGCTATCGCTCGCAATCTACACTTCTGGCTATCGTACACTTTGCTGACACTGGTTATCCTGCATATAATTGAGCAACGTCAGTTTCTCCGTAGAACCTGGAAACGAACTTTCAAGGATAACAGTGCAAAACAAATTACAAAATTGTAATTTACACAAAGGGCAAGCTGTCATGTTGTGCTGCTGTAATTAAAAGTATCAACTCCTTGTAGTTTCAATACAACGAAGCAAAAGCGATGCTCCCTCCGGGAGGCGCACAAAGCACGAACGTAATAACTTTGTTTACACTCAAGGTGGAAAGCAGCCTATGACACTTGATTCTCCCCAACCTACCACATTCAAGCCTTTAGGAAAAGGCTTGGTCAAAGACAAGCTAACCAAGTGGCTGACGGGGTTACTTATTCTCAGTTCACTGACGGGGGGTGGATACCTTGTTTACCATCAGACGGTGATTTCCTCCGCTCAGGAAGCCAGAAGTAAAATGCAGACAGTCCCAGTCCAGCGAGAAACCTTACCCATCACCATCTCAGCCAACGGCATCATTGAAGCCAAACAATCGACCAACGTCAGCCCCAAAAGCTCTGGACGGCTAAAGAGCTTACTGGTGGATGAAGGTGACTCTGTAAAAGCAGGGCAAATCCTGGCATACATGGATGACTCAAACCTGCAAGGGCAACTGATTCAAACACGGGGATCTCTGGCTGCTGCCCAGGCGAATTTGCAAAAGGTAATAGCAGGGAATCGCCCTCAAGATATTGCTCAAGCACAGGCACAATTAGAAGAAGCCCAAGCGAATCTGCAAAAAGGACAAGCAGGTAACCGCCCTCAAGATATTGCTCAAGCACAGGCACGTTTAAAAAGCGCTCAAGCAAGTTTAACAAAAGCTCAAGATGATTTCCAGCGCAATCAGCAACTATACAATGCTGGTGCCATTTCGCTTCAAACTGTAAACCAAAAACGTGCGGACAAGGACAGCGCCGAAGCTGCGGTAAATGAAGCGCAGCAAGCCCTGGCATTGCAAAAAGCAGGATCACGCACAGAAGATATCGAGCAATTAAAGGCGGTGGTAGAGCAAAGACAGCAAGCTTTAGCACTGCTGAAAGCGGGAAACCGCAAGGAAGATATTGACTCCGCACGCGCTCAGGTGGTTCAGCAGCAGGGCAGCCTGAAAACGATTCAAACACAAATTCAAGACATGGTCATTCGTGCCCCATTTAGTGGGATTGTGACTTCCAAGTATTCCGATCCGGGTGATTTCGTGACACCTACAACATCCGGGAGTTCGGTTTCGGGATCAACCTCTTCTTCGATTCTGTCGCTGGCATCAAATTATCAGGTTGTGGCAAATGTTGCTGAAACCGATATTAGCAAAATTAAGATCGGGCAGTCGGTCACTATTACAGCCGATGCGTATCCTGATAAAACCTTTCAGGGGAAAGTTGCCCAGGTTGCAGCCCAGGCAACTGTGACATCCAACGTCACCAGCCTGAAAGTGAGAGTAGATCTCACCGATCCTGAAACTCTGCTACTTCCAAGCATGAATGTTGATGTGAAATTCAATGCAGGGAACTTAAACAATGTGCTTGTTGTGCCAACTGTGGCGATCGCCCGCCAGGAAAATGGCACTGGAGTGCGGGTACTTAGGGAAAATGGTAAGACTCGATTTGTGCCAATTCAAACCGGATTGACCGTGGGTAACAAAACCGAAGTGCGCTCCGGTTTACAAGGAAATGAAAAAGTTCTGGTGAGTGCGCCAGCGGGTTCCAGGGATAGTAATAGAAGTGGTCGTTCTGGCAGGACGGGTGGTCGTTCTGGTGGTATGGGTCGTCCTCCCGGTGGTTTTTAGACTTGATTTTACAAGCGAGGTTTAGCAATGACAAAATCACGTGAGCGCAAACCACTGGTTAAACAG
Source organism: Brasilonema angustatum (assembly GCF_059505445.1). Lineage (NCBI taxonomy): Bacteria > Bacillati > Cyanobacteriota > Cyanophyceae > Nostocales > Scytonemataceae > Brasilonema > Brasilonema angustatum. The sequence goes on from NZ_JCACKO010000117.1 coordinate 218,095, forward strand.
GCATCTGCTCTGGTTGGGAGTTCATCAGTGTCCCTACCTGAAATTCTGTCGATGGCTCTAGAGGCACTGTGGAGTAATAAACTCCGCACCCTGCTAACCATGTTAGGCGTCATCATTGGCATTACAGCAGTGATCGCCGTTACCGCGATCGGTCAAGGCACCCAAAAGTCAACCGAGCAACAATTACAATCACTGGGAACTGACATTTTACAAGTACAATCGGGTGCAGCCAGAAGTGGCGGAGTCCGGCAAGGCAGTGGTAGTGCAACAACATTAACTCTAGAAGATGCTCAGGCGATCGCGCAAGAAGTTTTAGGTGTTGACCGGGTGTCTGCTTTCCTGCAACAAAATTCCCAAGTCGTTTATGCCGGAAACAACGACTCGATGACCATTATTGGAACTGATATTAATTATCCAGATGTACGCAACACGCATCCTCAAACAGGTAGATTTTTCAGTCAGGAGGAAGTCGATTCAGCGAAAGCTGTGGCGATATTGGGTCCCACCGCACGAGATGAACTGCTGGGAACAGGAAGCAACGCAGAAGGCGCACAAATCCGCATCGCCGGAGAAACCTATGACGTAATTGGCGTTATGGAGACGAAGGGAGCGCAAGGTCCACAAAACCCGGATGAACAAATTTATATCCCGCTTACCAATATGTCTGCCCGGTTAGTGGGAAACAACGCTGTCAAGGGACTTGCCATCCGAGGAATTTATGTCAAAGTCAAAAGCCAGGATCTGCTAGATGCTGCCCAGTATCAAACTACGAATCTGTTGCGGGTACGACACGGTATTTTTCCCGAAAAAGGAGAAACGGATGATTTTCGGACTGTGAATTCAGCCGATATCATCGAAACGCTCACCAGTACATCCAAGCTTTTTACCGTAATGATAGTGGCAGTTGCCGCAATTTCTTTAATTGTTGGCGGCATTGGTATTGCCAATATCATGCTTGTGTCAGTGGTCGAACGGACACGAGAAATCGGGATTCGTAAAGCGATTGGAGCGACTGGTACTGCCATCTTGACGCAGTTTTTAGCTGAGGCAGTGGTGATTGCAATCATGGGAGGGGTAGTTGGTATATGCCTTGGAGTTGCGATCGCCTTCGCAGCCTCAAACCTGTTCAAATTTCCCTTCGTAATTTCGCCCTGGTCGATTGTATTCGGCTTTGGTTTGACATTTGTGATTGGACTGCTGGCTGGCGTCATCCCAGCTCGCAATGCTGCTAGACTTGACCCAATCACCGCACTGAGGAGTGATTAGGAGAATTCATGTCAAAGATGCTTCATGCAACAACTCACGCAAACAGTCTTAAATACACATGTTTGTTTTTATGTCAATATCTCAAGAAATAAAAGCAAGGTTTGAGGGCGAGAGTGTGGAACAATTAGAAAGTTTGATGGATAGTGCGTTAAGCGCAGCTCTGCCGTAGGCAATCACTGTGAGTTCTTTAGAAGAATTTCTGACAATTCTATCTACTTAAACCCGAACTTCTTTTTGAACGAGATAGGGGTGGGGTGTAAGTCATGAATCCAACTTGGTATGAAGATAGAACCTTTGAGTAAAAAAGTTGTCAAAAAATTTCTCAGCAAAAATCATCGGTAACAACCAGTACTAATTTGGGCCCGAAAGTACGATAACTTAAATATTGCCATAAGTGTACTTCAGGCTACATCAAGATGCGACTAGAGCAGTTGCAAGCCTTTCTGGCGATCGCAGAAACTGGTAGTTTTCAAGGTGCATCACGAACACGCGGTGTCACCCAATCGACTGTTAGTCGGCAAATTCAAGCATTAGAAGAAGATTTGGGGTTAGAACTTTTTCATAGAACCAGCCAAGCAAAGCTGACGTTGGCGGGTGAACGCTTGCTACCTCGTGCTCAAAAAATATGCCAAGAGTGGCAAAGTGCTACACAGGAAATTGCTGATTTATTGGCAGGAAAGCAGCCAGAACTTTGTGTCGCAGCAATTCACTCACTATGTGCTTATTACCTGCCACCAGTTTTGCAAAAATTTTGTCATGATTATCCACAAGTCCAATTGCGGGTGACATCGCTGGGTAGCGATCGCGCCTTAAAAGTCCTCAAAGATGGACTCGTGGATTTGGCAATCGTCATGAATAATCGCTTCTTATGCACTGGCAAAGAAATGCTAGTAGAAGTGCTGTATGATGAACCAATAGAAGTTTTAGTCGCAAAAAATCATCCGTTAGCCCAATATGAACGCATCCCTTGGTCGGAGCTCACTCGTTATCCGCAAGTCGTGTTTAAGGATGGTTATGGGATGCAACGCCTGATACAAGATAGATTTGAACGGTTAGAAGTCACACTGCATGCGGCTTTAGAAGTGAATACTCTAGATGCTTTCCGGGGAGTCGTGCGCCAAGGGGAACTTGTGGCTATGCTACCACAGTCGGCACTAGTTGAAGCACGTATTGACCCTAGCCTTGCAGTTCGTTCCCTAGCCTGCAACACTAACAGTAATAGTTCTTCACCTGAGAGTTCTAGTTTGACTCGGCAGGTCGTTATGGTCACAACTCAAGACCGACTTCAGATTCCTCCTATCAAGCATTTTTGGCAGTTGGTTAGGGACAATGTACCACCACAATTGGATTCTTTAGTAAAGTCGGCTTGTTAGCAGTTATAAGTCATCAGTCATCTGTCGTTTGTCATTTGACTTTTGACAAACGACAAAGGACAAAAATATGAGCATAGTATTCAGAGATTTACTTAAAAAGATAGCTAGTGGTGAGCATACTGGACAGAACTTAACTCGCACTGAAGCAGCCACCGCAATGAAGATGATGCTGCGCAAAGAAGCGACACCAGCACAAATTGGGGCATTTTTAATCGCTCATCGCATCAAACGTCCTACGGCTGAAGAAATTGCTGGAATGTTAGATGCTTATGATGAACTAGGACCAAAACTGCAACCAATCACCTGCGAACGACCTGTGATAGTTTTAGGCATACCTTATGATGGCAGAACTCGCACCGCACCGATTAGCCCAGTAACGGCTTTATTACTAGCAGCAAGCGGACAGCCAGTGATTATGCACGGTGGAGATTGTTTCCCTACAAAGTACGGAGTGCCATTAGTAAATATTTGGCAGGGTTTAGGAGTTGATTGGACTAGACTATCATTAGAAAAAACTCAGCAAGTGTTTGAGAAAAGTGGACTTGGCTTTGTTTATACTTCTAAGCATTTCCCCTTAACAAATAGTATCTGGGAGTACCGCGACCAGCTTGGCAAGCGTCCACCTTTGGCGACAATGGAACTCATTTGGTGTCCTTATGCAGGAAATGCTCATATCATTGCTGGGTTTGTTCATCCTCCCACAGAAATGTTGTTTCAAAACACCCTAGCATTGCGAGGGGTGACTCAATTGACAACAGTAAAAGGGTTGGAGGGAAGCTGCGAGTTACCACGCGATCGCACTGCTATCATTGGCATAACCAGAACTTCAGAACTGGATGAGACAGGCAATATATCAATAGAACGTTTACACCTGTCCCCTCGTGATTACGGCTTCACGACAAAGAATGAACCTCTCGGTACCACTGAAGAATTAATTGCCAATATACAGGGAGTATTGAATGGTAAACCCTCACCTCTGATGGAAACAGCTTTGTGGAATGGAGGATTTTACCTTTGGCGTTGTGGAATTTGTTCAGATATGCGTGAAGGTATTATCAAGGCAAAGGAATTATTCACCAGTGGTGTGATCACTCAGAAGTTAGAAGAACTTTCCTCAAGCCTTTGCTAATAATTTTATACTACCGCATACTGTCCTTGTAGTTGTCAGCCTTTAAATGGATAGCTTGACTGGTAGCTAATCTAGATTTTAATTTTGTCTGATAACGTCTGTGTAAAATTACTGTGATCATTAAATTTATAATTACTCAGAGTTAATTTGTAGCAATTATTATACCAAGTTGCCATAGTTAGTCTTGTTTGGAATCAAAGTCGCTACTGGACTAACTTCCGAGCAAATAATACCATCAAAGACAATTTGGTATAATACCAATCCGGGTTAATGACCCCTTTTCCATTAGTCCGCACAAGAAGGACTTTGTCTGTATAGCCGCACCTGTGCCAGGATAAAAAGGGGGTTACAAAAGCGGATTTAGTATTACTAGTATATTTAGTGATCTTTTTTAAAGAAAAAATAAAGATTATATGAAAAATGCTATAAAACAACGCTAAGTTTATTTAAAAAATGTAAAATTATCTATTAATATCGATTACCAGTTACTCGTAAAAAGCGTATTAAAACAAAACGAAAACCATGTTTTGAAGCATGTTATATCATCCTATGCAGAACAATTTATAAATTCATTTTTTGTCTAATAGCCGAAGTTCATGAAAACCGAATTATACTCATAATAAAGATTGGTTTCAACAAATGAGAGTTATGAGTTATGAACTCGATTTCCAGGTCTGTTAGAAAAAATCAAATAACTTTCTATTTTGATTCTTTTCTAAAACATCAGGAATATTTGGTACTTATATTGTTATTTTTTAGAACTAGCAACTTTGATTATTATGTTAGATGTAATTGTACCAAAATGAATGCTGATTTTTTACATGATGAGTTCTTGTCTTGTAAGAAATTGAATAAAGCCTAAAATTGCAAGAATTAACCTGAAGTCATTAAATATACATTGAAATTTAATTCAAATCACTAACCGATCAAAAACTGTACTGAAAGAAAGCCAGATGTCCAGAAAATAAAAAAACGTAAGGGAACATCCTAATACGTGTAAACGTAGTGTGAACCGGAAAGTTGGCGCACGATAGCAAGTAAGATGCTTGTACTGTATCGGGCAGAAACTTGAATATTTGGGATGCTCCTAAAGCATCGTGCGAAGAAAATCTCTGTTATCAAGTTATTTCTGAAGATTTATTTGACAATTGTAATAATCAAAAACAACAAAATTATATAAGCTCATTTATGATATTCGTGAAAAATAGCTTTTCTATGTCCTTTTACACTCGAAAAACCTTCATCAAATTCCAAAAAATTAAAGAAGACTCAAATGCAAAAAACAAAGGGATTGCCCAAACAGCAGACGCAATCATGTGTATCGCGAATCCTTTTGAACAACTAAAAAAGTCTCCTCGATTGCCGTTAAAAAAAAGACACGCAAAAAGAAAAGATGCTTTCTATATACAGATAAACAATTTGTATAATAACGTTTGTCATCTTCCAACAGGGAGAAGGACAGAAAATGGTTGCACTATAACTGGTACAAGGCATAAATTTTCCTCTCTGATATCTTTCGTAGATTTCAGAGAGGAAAATGCGACACACGGGTGGCTAGGTTAATGTCTATTGACTAAGTAATAGGAACGAAGGATGACGAAATATGGACGATATCAGCAACAAGACTACTGTTCTCTCAACAGTGAAAAAGAAGCTACCGGATGATATGACAGATAAGCAAATCGTGGAAGCAGCTGTGCTGGACTATCCGCTGATTGACGACTGTGTGGTACTGGTTCGGGAAGGAAAAACTTCCAAACCAGAGCTAGTTGCTTATCTGGTTGCGGCAGGATCATTTTCGTTGGAGAAGCTACAGTCCCACTTGCAAGGCGTGCTCCCTGCTGCTAAAATGCCCAATGCTTATGTTATGGTGTCTAGCCTGCCGCTCACCAAGCAAGGACTGGTAGACGAACAAGCTTTATTAAATTTGGAAGTGATCGACTCTGAGTTAATGGAGCAATGGGAAGAGCAAGTGCGATCGCTCCCCGAAATCGAGCAAGCCGCAGTAGTGGTTCAAGAGTATAACGAGAAAATCCCCCCCCTGCATCTATTGGATTTGCTACCTGAGTGGAAAGTTGGTAATGACAGCACACCTCACCCCACCAAAATTGTTCCTCAAGCAAGCACACAGAAGTCAGACTCTATTGCCATCAGTCATGGTGAACCGCTAAAGTTAGCAACGGATGCTCCAAAAAATCTTTCGCAAGTGCTACTGAGAGCTGCTAAAGAAGCATCAGAGCGAGGAATTGTCTACATCCACTCTGACGGTTCCGAAACAATTCAGTCTTATGAGGCATTGCTTGAAGACGCACAACGGTTGCTAGCAGGGTTAAGAAAGCTGGATCTTCAGCCTCAAGACAAAGTCATTTTACAATTAGACCGATATCAAGACTTCATTTTGGCATTCTGGGGCTGCATTTTGGGAGGGTTTGTCCCAGTACCGATAACGATCGCATCTAACTACAACGATCCATCCGACAGTAATGTTAAAAAGCTACAAAATGCTTGGCAGGTTTTGGACCAACCAATAGTGCTGACTAATGATAGCATTACCCCTCAGATTAGCACCCTGTCCAATCAGTTGAACCTTGAGAACTTGCAAGTTGAGACAGTCGAGAATTTGCGATTGCACGATCCAGATCAAAATTGGTACTCCAGCCAGCCAGATGATTTAGCATTATTATTGCTCACCTCTGGTAGTACTGGTATGCCCAAGGGGGTGACGCTGACGCATCGTAATATTATAAGCAGTGTCGTTGGCACATCCCAAATCAATCATCTTACAAGCCAAGATATCTCGTTGAACTGGCTACCCTTGGATCACCCTGGTCCGTTGATTCGGTGTCTCATCAGGTGTATATTTTTAGGATGCCAGCAAATCCATGCTCCGACTACGGTAGTTTTGCAAGATATCTTGAAATGGCTCGATTTGATCGAGCGCTATCGAGTGACGACGACTTGGGCACCAAATTTTGCTTTTGCCCTGCTGAGCGAACGTAGTGTTGAAATCGAGCAGCGGCGTTGGAACTTATCCTCAGTCAAGTCTTTTCTAAATACGGCTGAGCCTATTGTCCCTCAGACAGCACAAAAGGTGCGAGAACTGCTTTCACCTCACGGGCTAGCAGATAATGCGATGCATTCTTCTTGGGGTATGGCTGAAACTTCCTCAGGTGTGACTTCTTCTGAAGAATATTTGCTAAACACCTCAATACCAGAATATGCTTCCTTTGCAGAATTAGGCTCCCCCATTCCTGGGATTTCCCTTCGCATCGTGAATGACAAAAATGAAGTTGTCAACGAGCAAACAATTGGCTATGTGCAAGTCAAAGGCTCTACTGTCACCTCAGGTTATTATCAAAATCCCGCACTCAACCAAGAAGTATTCACTGAGGATGGTTGGTTTAATACTGGGGATTTGGGATTTCTGCATAACGGGCGTCTAACCATTACAGGGCGGACAAAAAATATTATTATTATCAACGGTGTTAATTACTATTCTCATGAAATTGAACAGGTGGTGGAAGCGGTTGCAGGAGTGGAAGTGTCTTACACAGCAGCCTGTGCAACTCGGCAAGTTGGTAGTAATACTGATGAAGTCATTGTCTTTTTCCACACTTCTATTTCTGACGATAACCGCTTAGAAGAACTGTTAAAAGAAATTCGTCAGAAGGTTGTTAGCAAGATAGGAATAAAACCTGCTTATTTGATCCCAGTTGAAAAAGAGGTAATACCTAAGACCTCAATTGGCAAAATTCAGCACGCGCAACTCAAAAAGAGCTTTGAAGCTGGTGAGTTTGATTCTATACTCAAGCAAGTTGATATTTTGCTTGAAAATGACAAGACTCTGCCAGACTGGTTTTACCGCCCAATATGGCGACGGAAAGAAACGGTTGTTTTAGACACTAAACCCCAGACGGGTCTTGTTTTGGTATTTTTGGACTCATTGGGTTTGGGAGAGTTTTTGTGCGCCGAGCTAGGTAAACTCAACCAGCCTTATGTTCGCATTGAGGCTGGGACAGACTTTGCCAAACTAGCTGATAATCGCTATCGCATTGCTCCGGAAAATCCTGACCACTATCGACAACTGCTGGAATTTGTCTCAAAAGCAACAAACAAGCTTCCAATTGAACAAATCTTACATTTGTGGACTTATGACCAGTATGCTGGAGAAATCTCTAGCTTGGAAGCGCTAGAGCAGGCACAACAGCGAGGAGTTTATAGTCTGCTTTTCTTAGTTCAGGCATTGGAGCAAGTTCAAGGTTCGGATACGCCAGTGCGGCTACAGGTAATTGCAAGCTTCAGCCAAGTCACCTCAAAAGAAGAAAAAATTGCTTGCGAGCGATCGCCCATACCAGGACTTATTAAAACAATCTCCGCAGAATTGCCCTGGTTGGATACTCGTCATCTCGATCTGCCCGTGCAAAACAGCGAAGTCAATGCAGCATACATTCTTCAAGAACTCCAACTCATTCAAAAAGAGCAAGAAGTCGCTTACCGCAATGGAGAGCGTCTAGTACCTTACCTAGAAAAGGTGGACTTGCGCCAGGAAGAAAAGCAAGAACTTCCCTTCCAACCAAGGGGAATGTATCTGATATCTGGTGGATTAGGAGGCGTTGGTGTAGAGATTGCTAAGTATCTTCTAAAGCAGTATAGTGCTCGTTTGTTGTTAGTGGGTAGAACTCCCCTGCCGGAAAGAAGTACATGGGAAACTCATCTGCAACAAGAAAATGCTGTTTCTGAGCGGATTCGAGCTTATCTATCCTTAGAGCAACTGCAAGGAGAAGTCATTTATGAAGCTGTTGATGTTTGTGATTTGACTCAGTTGCAACAGGTGGTTGAGCAGCATTGTGCCAGCTGGCAATGCGAGCTAAATGGAGTTATCCATTTAGCAGGGATTCCTACAAGACGCCTGCTACTTGAGGAAACGCCGGATAGCTTTGCCGCGACACTTCGTCCCAAGGTTTTTGGTACATGGACGCTGCATCAACTGATCAAGAACCAGCCAGAGAGTGTTTTCATCAGCTTTTCTTCGGTGAACAGTTTCTTTGGAGGGTTTAGTGCGGGTGCTTACGCGGCTGCTAACCGTTTTGTGGATGCCTTTTCTCACTACCAGCGACATCAAAGTTCATTGCACAGCTATTGCTTTGCCTGGAGTATGTGGGATGAGGTGGGCATGAGCCGCAACTACCAAATGAAAGATTTGACGCTCGCCCGAGGATACCATGCCATGACAAGTGAGCAAGGCTTGCAATCATTGCTCACTTTATTGCATCATAATCAGACACAACTTTTGGTGGGACTGGATGCAAGTAAACGTCCGATTCGACGATACATTAAGACGGAATCTTATCGTATCCAGAAATTATCCGCACATTTTACTGCCTCAATAAGTCCAGTGCCTGTAGCCAAGTTGCAAGAGTTAGAGGTGAGCGATCGCTTCGGGACTCCATCCACCTGTGATTTTGTGCAGCTTGAAGAAATGCCGCTTTTGGCAACGAGTGAAATTGATCGAGAGCAACTAGTCACCACAGAACGTCGGAAGCGTCGCGCAGCTGAGCGAGTCGCACCAAGGAACGAGTTGGAACGCCAAATTGCTAGCATCTGGCAAGAAGTGTTGAGTGTTCCACAAGTGGGTATTCATGACAACTTTTTTGAGTTGGGAGGACATTCACTGCTGGCAGTACGCTTATTCGCACAGATAGAGAATAGATTCGGCAAAAAACTTCCCTTATCCACCCTTTTCCAATCAGGTACAGTGGAAGCTCTTGCCAAGATGCTCTATTCTGAAGAAGAAAAAGCAATTGGTGAGCAGGTTTTGATAGCGGCGCTTGGTGAGGACAAATCCGTTGCAGTTTGGTCATCTTTGGTACCAATTCAACCCAAGGGTTCCAAGCCACCTTTCTTCTGCATCCACCCCCTTGGCGGAGAAATCCTGTGTTACCGTCCTTTAGCATTACGTCTAGGTTCGGATCAACCAGTTTATGGAATACAACCACAAGGGTTAGATGGAAAACACCCTCCTTTAACCCGGATTGAAGACATGGCAGCACACTATATTAAAGAAATCCAAACGATTCAACCCAATGGTCCTTACTATTTAGGAGGTTACTCCTTGGGTGGTATAATTGCTTACGAAATAGCACAACAACTCCACTCTCAAGGTGAGAAAGTCGCTGTTCTGGCTATGCTTGATACTTCTCGTCCGGGTAGTGAGAAGCGGTTACCCTTTGCGCTAAGAATTTTCGAGCACATAAATAATTTTATAGAAAAAGGACCTACCTACCTACAGCAAAAGCTTGTGGGCTGGACTGAGTGGGGCACGTACCATATCCGAGACAAATACCGGCGTTTGCTGGAAAAGTCCGAAGTTTTACCTGAAGGCGACGAACACTTAGATGTTATAGCTGCTAACGTCCAAGCAATCGAGCAGTACACCTTGAAAGCGTATCCTGGTCGAATGATTGTTTTTCGGACTGACGATAAGAATCGGGACGATGCTGTCGGTGTAAAGTATGATCCGCAATTTGGTTGGAGCGAGGTAACCGCTGGAGTAGATGTCTATCATCTTCCCGGTTCTCACCTTTCCCTCCTTGAAGAACCCGAGGTAGCAATGCTGGCAGAGCAATTGAAGCTTTGCCTAGAAAAGGCGTATACTGCACAGTTGACATCCTCCCACCGCTAACGCGAACGGGTATAGCGGGGGAGAATTGGTGTCAAGAACTAGGGGGTGTAATATCGTGTCCGATTAAAGACTTATCATTAAGGCTGCAAGGGAGTAGGGTGCAGAGTGCAGGGGGGAAAGGGTTTTACAGCTATTTTCTGTTAATTGAACCACAAATCTTCGTAAGGCACGTCTAGTCTTTGCCCCTACCCCTTAGTTTATTTACTTGAAAAGCGCTGTAAAGATGGTCGTTAGTAACAAAACCTCTTTTTCCCCTATTTCCCCTATTGGGTATTCTGGCTTGAATCCCACACCACTTCTGTTGCAAACTACCTCGGTCTTCCTAACGTAGTCATGTATAACACAACTTCGTCCGCAGGAATACCAAGTACTTCATTCACTTTGTCATCAAAGAAACCACCAACACCACTAACACCCAAACCAAGGCGAATAGCAGCTAGATTTAGCCTTTGTCCTAAATGACCAGCATCCATGTGCAGATAACGGTAAACGCGATCGCCATACTGAGCGACTGCTGATTTTAAATCAGCTGTATGAAAAACGACTGCTGCTGCATCTCGTCCTAACTCTTGTCCCAAACAAAGAAAGTGTAACTCTTTTCTGAAGTATTTAAAACGAATTTGTCGTAATTGTTGTGCTTTGGGCGCATAATAGTAACACCCTGCCTCAACACCTTCTACCCCAGAAACAGCAATAAATGTTTCTATTAAATTTAAGTCAAAGTAATCAGTCGAATGATCAAAACCTTGGTCAACATAATGTTGAGGTTGGTAAGAAAAATCGAGTAAAGCTTTTAGTTCATCAAATGTTAAATCATCACCACTGTAAGCACGGGTAGAACGCCGTTTGAGAATCGTCACTTCTAGTCCATCGAGTTTTTCTCCCCAGTGGATAGGTTGGCTAACAGTAGAGATTTTTTCACAGAAAGGGAAGTTATATTTATCCTCTAAAGATTTTTCTTGTTTGACTTCAGGTGCAGTGAGTTTACTGGTTGTTCCTGGTGGAATTTGCGTGCAGTCATGAAAATATTTCAGGAGTTTACCATCGGGAATATCAGGATAGTTCGTTTCTGTCGCAGAGGGTAAAGCTGTTGGTCCTGTGAGTATATTTTGCTTAATATCCAGCAAGTCTGCTAAGGGGATCACGGCGATCGCACCTTCCTGTTGAGAATCGATGTAGAGCAATTCATTCACCGCCTCATCTACAAAGCCACCAATCAGGTGAGGGCGATACTGAGTCATAGCGCCAGCTAACTCCATATTACCTAACAGGTGTCCTGTATCCAAAAAAATTCTTCGGTAAGCTCTATCTTCATATCGCCAAGCTGAACGATAGAAAACTGCAGTAATAATAATTGCTAACTGCGTCTTTTGCAAAGCTGGATGCCAAAAACAAGCTTCTTGCAGCTTTTGCCAAGCATCACTTTCCCAACAAGCGATCAGAGAGTGAGTTCGACACTGGTAATTGTACACTCCCGGCGGCAACAACGCAGTGCCACGAGAAACAACATACATCTCCGCAGGATACAAGCCACCCGCACTGGGTGCAGCCCTCAAATATACCGTATTTCCCATAGAAGGCATTTTTGCTGTGAGTCCGTAGCTGCAAAACAGTAGCCCCGACAACCTCTGCCACCATTGAGCATCAGGCTTGTCAACAAAAGCTTCTGCTTTCTCTTGGATATAGGGCTTGAGGTCAAAAGTAGAGCCAATTTTGTACTCTTTGAACGGCACTGGTTGCTTAGACCAGTTTAACCCCTTGTTCTTTGAGGCGATAGTCTGCGGATCGTACTTAGTTCGTTCGTGGTAGTGCTGAGCGATTGACTGACGTAGTTCTGGCATAAGAGTTTAAATATGCTTCTGCTACATATCTTTGCATTCTATCGGATCATCATTTAGTCTTAATTAGTACAAATAATGAACAAACAGAAGGTTATTAGAGCATAAACGAGTAAGTAGACAAGCAGTAGAGGTTGTTTAATTTTTGATCAAAAATGTAAGATTCCAAATTTTTATTTTCAAAATTTTTAATTTTTTCTTTACAAATCTTCTAGAAATAACTAAATCTAACTGCCGTTAATGCCAGAGTACTTAGCTTATCGCTGGCAATGAGCAATGGTATCATCAGTAACAAAAAGGTAGAAGCAGTGAATAAGCTGCCACAAGACTCAGGACTGTCGGCACTGTCCAAACAAGAGTTTAGGGTGCAAAGTTTAAATGGGTAAGAAGGCAGTAACAGGCAATACGGTTCGGTTAACGTTTTAATATTTTGAAGATCCCCTGAAGATCCCCCCAACCCCCCCTTAAAAAGGGGGGCTTCTAACCCTCTTTTACCCCCTTTTTAAGGGGGTCGCCGCAGGCGGGGGGATCTTAACCGAACCGTATTGCAGTAACGGGAGTTCAGCCAATGCCACAAAAAGTATTAATTTTAACAGCAATTCCCCACGGTTTACGCTTAGATAAAGAAATCCGGGAAATTGAAGAAGCTATTAAACGGGCAGTAAAACGGGATTTGTTTGAAATAAAAATTAGAACTGCTGTACGTCCTCAAGATATTCGTCGTGCCATAGCAGAAGAACATCCTCAAATTGTCCATTTTTGTGGACATGGGATGGAGGATGGTAGTTTGGTGTTAGAAGACGATGGCGGGAACCATAAACCCGTATCACCAACGGGATTAGCAGCATTGTTTAAGCTACACGCCAATTATGTTAAGTGTGTATTACTGAATGCTTGTTATTCCGAAAAATCCGCCCAAGCAATTAGCCAACACATTAATTATACTATTGGCATGAATCAGCCGATTGGTGACAAAGCTGCTATTGTATTTGCTATTGGCTTTTATGATGGACTAGGGTACGAAAATCCAGATAGTCAAGATGTTATTGAAAGAGCTTTTGAGGAAGGCTTGGTTGCTATTCAAATGGAAGATGTTTCTCAAGGACAAATTCCAGTTTTAGTTAAAAATAACATATTAGATAAATCCCCATCACCAGTTAATTCGCAAATCAATCCTCTAGTTGAAATCAACCAAGATCTCAACGACTCCGACATAGAAACTTTACGAGAACTTTTACAATTAAGCGGACGCGCAGCATCAGAAAGACGCAGAGCATTATGTATAGAAATTGGCATCAACCCAGGAGAACTAAGTTCTATATGGGTACTTCCTGAAAATGACTTTGCAGTAGAACTGATTGATTTATTACAAAAAAGAAAATTACAAACAACAATTTATAAACTTTGTAAAAAACTGGAGTCAGACTTCAAAGGAGGAGGATACAGTTCTAAATTAGGAGCAATTATAGCTAAACTCAATTGTCATACCGATTCTCTATGAAAATGAACTTTATAACGAATTTCACTTGCATACAATACACGCAACTCGGTACGGGCTTTCGTCTTGCCCATACATGTCAACAATCACGTTCAAACACCCAATTGAGCGTCGTTGTAGATCCCCCAACCCCCTTAAAAAGGGGGCTAAGATTTTATTTCCCCCCTTTTTAAGGGGGGATTAAGGGGGGATCGAAAATCTAGATGGTACATCAAAAATGATCAAATGCTTGCCAATAATGGCTTTTGGCTTAAGTTGACATCAATGGGTATAGAACAGCCCCTACAAACAATCTGTATTACACTCAAGTCAGAACTGCTATAAAAGCATGAAATAAGGGAACGTAAGATGTCATTGCGATCGCAACGCAGTGGAGGGAAGCAATCTCCTCTAAACTAAAAGCATGAAACAAAACTTTTAAAACACCCTCTTCAAAAAATCATATGTCTTTAGAAGACCTGAATGATTCAGATATAGAAACTCTGCGAAAATTTTTACAATTAAGCGGACGCACTGCACCCGACAGACGAAGAGCATTATGCATAGAAATTGGAATCAACCCAGGAGAACTGAGTGCTATCTGGTTGCTTCCCCCAAACGACTTTGCAGTAGAACTGATTTACTTGTTACAAACAAGAAGATTAGAAAACTCTGTTTCTAAACTTTGTGAAGAACTCAAGTCTGCTTTTAGAGGAGGAGAATACGCACCTCAATTAGATGCGATCGCCTATAAACTCAACCCTCATTACAACTCAGAACTAAACTCAGAACCAGATTACTCTACTTCAACAACCCAGCCTCCAACACAATATTCAAATCAATTCACTCAACCGCCGTCCGAAACTGAGGTAACTAAAGCTACATTACCAGGGCGAACAAAGGGAATTCACCTTTCCTTACTCAGACGTTTTAACCTAAAAACAGTGTTCACTGCGAGTCTTACAATCACCGTTGCATTGGTAGGACTGCGCTTTTTTGGTGTATTAGAGTCGTTGGAATTGAAAACCTTTGATCACCTCATCCAACTCCGACCTGATGAAGGTATCGATAAACGTCTGCTGATAGTCAAAATTACAGATGATGATATTTTAGCACAAGATAAAAGAGGAGAGAAGGGACAAGGCTCATTACGAGATCCATCTCTTAATCGTTTGTTGCAAATACTAGAGCAGCATAAACCGAGACTTATTGGAATAGATTTATATCGTCCCTTTTCTGCTGATTCTAATATACCAGACTTCTTAAAGCGACTAGGACAAAACAACATTATTGCCGTCTGCAAAGTACCCATAATCGACGAGCAAGGAAATCCACAAAAAGAGGTGGCTCCACCAAAAGAAGTGTCTACAGAGAATATTAGTTTTAGTGATTTTGTCTCAGACACAGATGATACCGTGCGTCGTCATCTTATGTTTCAAGATTGGGTACCAGGAGCTAAGTGTCGCACAGAAGAATCTTTTAGCTTCATGCTAGCGCGTCGTTATTTAGAACAGGAGTTGAAAGAAAACAGTAACTATCAAGATACCCTCACATCTGGAAATAACCTGCAACTGGGTGGCGTTGTCTTCCCTCAACTGCAACCATTTACTGGAGGTTATCAAGACGTAGATGCTGCTGGCTTCCAAGTGTTGTTAAATTATCGCGCCACGAGTTCTGGCGAAGTCGCCAAAGAGTTAACACTCGAAGAGATTTTAAATAATAACTTTCAAGATGAAGATCTGCGCGACAAGATTATCTTAATTGGTAGTTACGCCGAGCAACAAGGACCTCCTGACCGTTGGTCTACACCTTATGGTACACTCAGCGGTGTCATAGTACACGCGCACATGATTAGTCAAGTTCTCAGTACTGCACTTGATAAACGACCACTTTTGTCTGTTTGGTCACAAGGTGGAGAAATTCTCTGGATTTGGAGTTGGTCTTTGATAGGTGCTGTCTTTGCTTGCTACTGGCGCTCATTCAAGCCCTTAGCAATAGCCGTAGGCAGCGGGATTATAGTATTATCCGTTACCTGTTGGTTTAGTCTCACATTTGCCAGTGTTTGGATACCACTCATCCCACCTGCACTAGGTTTGGTTGGTACGAGTTCTGTAGTGATATATATTGTTTCTTTTTTTCCGCGATCGCCCAAACAGAATACGTATAAGTAATAAATACAAACAATAAATATAAACAATAACCAATGCACCAATATGTATCAACTGCTCAAAAAGTAACTTTTGCTTGTATTTTGAGCTTGATATTGGCTCATTCGCTACAAAGCTTACCATCTGCCCAAGCACAACAATCACAACGCAGCCCGAATTTAACTGAAAAAATAAAACGTTTTTTCTTTGGCACTCGCCCAGGAGGAGTCGTTAAGGGTATTCAGCGAGGAGGAGCCGTACGAGGGCGCTGTTCTAATTTAGATCAACAAATTATAGCTTTAGTACCCTCAACTGAGAATAAAATTCCTTTTGTTGAACAAACAATCAGTGAACATCCTACCTTTTGGTTTTATATTCCCGACTTGTCTGTTTCTCGCCTGAATGCAGAGTTCGTTCTTATCGACAGCCAAGACAAAGAAGTTTATTCTGCAACCTTTGCGCTCAAACAGCAACCAGGAATTATTAACCTTCAACTGCCAAAAATAGTACCCGCCCTAAAAGAAGGTAAGGAGTACCGTTGGGTTTTTTCTGCTATCTGCAATCCTCAAAATCGTGCTGCTGATGCGATCGTCAACGGGAGGTTAGAGCGCATTCCTGTGAGTTCAGCCTTAAACACTCAGTTAAAAGCAGCGCCACCAAAAGAGCGTGTCTCCCTCTATACTGATGCCAAATTGTGGTATGAAACACTAACTGCACTGGCTGAACTTCAGCGTAGCAATCCACAGGATACAGAAGTAAAGACTGATTGGGCTAACGTGTTGCAATTAATGGGTTTACCTAAAAATGCCCCACAGACTTGGACAACTTATCCCCTTCCTAACCGCACTGAAAACAACAGCAGAAATTAGTTGAAAGACAGGAAAATATGCAGTTGAAAAGCATTAGCCTTGCAACACTGATAGCACTGCTCGCCAGTAGCACAGCACCTTTCATCTCTACAAAAGTGCTGTTTGCGTCAATGCGGGTATTAGCTCAAAGCACAAATTCCCTCAAAGAAGAAGCAGACAAATTGATAGAGCAAGGTAACCAACAGTTAAATACCAGCCAGTTTCAAGCAGCGTTGCGTTCTTACCAGCAAGCATTGAAGATTTACCAAAGCATCAAAGACAAACGAGGGGAGGGGATGTCTCTAAACAATCTGGGAATTGCTTACAAATCACTCGGTGACTACAAACAGGCGATACAGTACTATCAGCAGAGTTTGGAAATCGACAGGGCTATCGGTGATAAACAAGGTGAGGGGGCATCTCTGGGCAATCTGGGAATTGCTTACGACTCACTCGGAGACTACAAACAGGCGATACACTACCAGCAGCAGTCATTGTCAATCGACAGGGCTATCGGTGATAAACAAGGTGAGGGGAAATCTCTGGGCAATCTGGGACTTGCTTACCTCTCACTCGGAGACTACAAACAGGCGATACACTACCAGCAGCAGAGTTTGAAAATCTCCAGAGCTATCAGTGATAAACAAAGTGAGGGGAAATCTCTGGGCAATCTGGGACTTGCTTACCGCTCACTGGGAGACTACAAACAGGCGATACACTACCAGCAGCAGAGTTTGTCAATCGCCTTGGCCCTCGGTGATAAACAAGGTGAGGGGAATTCTCTGGGCAATCTGGGAAATGCTTACTATTCACTCGGAGAGTACAAACAGGCGATACACTACCAGCAGCAGAGTTTGTCAATCGCCTTGGCTCTCGGTGATAAACAAAGTGAGAGGGCATCTCTGGGCAATCTGGGACTTGCTTACCGCTCACTGGGAGAGTACAAACAGGCAATACAGTACCAGCAGCAAAGTTTGTCAATCGCCAGAGCTATCGGTGATAAACAAGGTGAGGGGAATTCTCTGGGCAATCTGGGAAGTGCTTACCACTCACTGGGAGAGTACAAACAGGCGATACACTACCAGCAGCAGAGTTTGTCAATCGCCTTGGCTCTCGGTGATAAACTTGGGGAGGGGGCGTCTCTAAACAATCTAGGACTTGCCCTGCTCAATTCTAACAACCCAAAAGCTGCTGAAACAAATCTCCACAAAGCAATTACAGTCTGGGAATCTATACGAACTAGCTTAGGCGATAACGACACATTCAAAGTCTCCATCTTTGAAACCCAAGCTGTTACCTACCGCCTCCTGCAACAAGCCCTGATTGCTCAAAATCAACCAACACAAGCTCTCTTAATTGCCGAACGAGGTAGAGCACAGGCTTTTGCAGAGTTACTTGCAGCGCGTCAACAATCGAACTCATCCGCTCCACCTAATATTGAACGAATCCAACAAATTGCTAAACAACAAAACGCCACTGTGGTTGAATATTCAATTGCTTCGGATGACTTATATATTTGGGTTATCAAACCAACTGGCAAAATTACCTTTCACAAAGTTGACATCAAAAACACCAACCTAGTCAATTTTGCAGAGGATACACGCACTGCTGCTGCAACTTTGGCTGAAGGGCGCGGCGTGGCAAATAATGTGATTAATGGCTTAGTTCGCCAGACTCGTTCTACTCTCAAAACAACAACTGATAACGTATCCTCACCAGAGACGACAGCAGATACGACACAGACAGTACGTCCTCTGGGCTGTCGGGGTAACAGTTGTCTCAAACAGATGTATAAGTTACTGATTCAGCCGATTGCGGCTGAACTACCAACCAATCCTGACTCGCGTGTTATCTTCATCCCTCATGAATCTCTCTTCCTGGTTCCTTTCGCTGCTTTGCAAGACGAGAATGAGAAATTCTTGATTGAAAAACATACTATATTAATTGCTCCCTCAGTTCAAGTACTTGAACTGACTCACCAAAAGCGACTCAAATTACAGCAAGCTGCTCAGAAAAACTCAGCCTTAATTGTCGGTAATCCCACCATGCCCAAGGTTGCTCCTAAAATTGGGGAATCAGCAGAACAACTCAAGTCATTACCCTACGCAGAAACAGAAGCGAAAAATATTGCTGAATTGTTCAAAACTCAACCGCTTGTGGGGAAACAAGCAACTAAGGCTGCTGTTCAACAACAAATGGTCAAAGCAAGAATTATTCACCTGGCGACTCACGGTTTACTTGACAACATAGATGAGCCAGGAATACCAGGGGTAGTAGCACTCGCTCCTGATGGTAATGATGATGGTTTACTCACTGCTAATGATGTTTTAAAGTTAAAGTTAAATGCTGAGTTAGTTGTGCTCAGTGCTTGCGATACTGGCTGGGGACGCATCACTGGAGATGGTGTGATTGGTTTACCACGTGCGTTCATCACTGCTGGTACTCCCAGTATTGTCGCATCTTTGTGGCAAGTACCGGATGAATCTACAGCGTTTTTGATGCCTGAGTTTTATCGCCAGTTACGGAATAACCGTGACAAAGCGCGTGCGTTAAGACAAGCGATGTTGGAAACTAGAAAGAAATATCCTAATCCGAGTGACTGGGCAGCATTTATTTTTATTGGTGAAGCTGAGTAGTTATATCAAGTTCGCTTAATTGCTTATAAATCCCTAGTGAACCCCACCCCGGTTTTGTCTAACGCTAAACACCTCCCCCTTAGCAAGTTACGGTGTACACACAAGTCATCGCATGACTCGAAATTTCCTCGAAACCTCACCCTGCCCTTCGGGCATCCCTCTCCTTACTAAGGAGAGGGAAAGATTTTAGCGAAGCTAAAAGCGAGGGTGAGGTTTGAAGTGAGATGTGTGTACACCGTAGTTGAGGGATGGGGTTCAGACATCGTGGAAATCATCCTGCAGATATGCAACGCCCCTTTTCTTCTACCTCTCGTGCCAGAAGTGAAAATGCAGAGTTTTTCTTAACGTTTTAGTGCGAAGTTATCATCCAATTAATAACGCAGAAACGAAAGCGAGAAAAATGGAAACAAAACAGCTAGGCAAAACAGGTATCTCCGTAAGTGCAATTGGTTTAGGGGCTATGCCAATGTCAATAAGCAGTCGTCCCCCAGAGTCACAGTCAATTGATGTCATCCATCGTGCCCTGGATTTGGGTATCACGTTCATTGACACAGCCGACTCTTACTGCAAAGATGAAAGCGACAAGCACCACAGTGAGCGATTGATTCACCAAGCTTTAGAATCCTACAAAGGCGATGTGAGTCATGTTGTTGTCGCAACCAAAGGCGGCTTAATGCGCCCAAATGGAAATTGGACACCCAACGGTAACCCACAGCATTTACGCGAAACCATCCGCATCAGCTTTGAGGCTTTGGGCGGTAAAAAACCGATTGATTTGTGGCAATATCACTCACCAGATAAAAGTTATACCATAGAGGAATCCCTCGCACCAGCCAAAGAAGCCGTGGATGCGGGAATGATTCGGTTCGTAGGAGTTTCCAACTTTTCTGTAGAACAAATAAAACGGGCACGGGATGTGGTTGATATTGTCTCGGTGCAAAATCAATACAACCCTTGGCAACGTCAGCCAGAATTTGATGGCGTATTGGAGTATTGTCAGCATGAGAATTTGACATTTCTACCTTGGAGTCCTTATGGCGGTAGGCGTCGCCATGATGGCTTGGAAGATATTGGGGCGATCGCCAAACTCGCCAAAGAAAAAGGCGTATCAGTCTATAATATTGTCCTGGCTTGGTTGCGTGCTAAATCGCCTGCGATATTGCCTATTCCTGGCGCAAGCAAAACTTCCAGCATTGAAGACACAGTACATGCTGTTGATGTGAAATTATCAGATGAAGAAGTGCAAAGAATAGATCGCGAAATCTAAAAACATTACCTTGCTTCGCTTAGTCATATAACCCAATACAAAATATTTTCCGGACTAAATTTGGGTATCTTACCTGAATCTAAAATACAAAGTTGTATCATATCAGCTATATAAAATAAGCTGATATTTTTTTGATCAAGCTCACAAATATTGTTATCTTTTCTGACTGCCAAAATCTAATATAATCTGCTTGACAACGTTTTACCTCAACTCAGATCTTGCATCATAATTCTCGTCCGCCAAGAAATAAATTTCTTGGCTCAAAGTTTAAGTCCGTTAAAACGGACTAAATAAGTCTTTCAGTCCGTTTTAACGGACTTTGGCTATAAGCCTTGAACTTAAGTTCAAGGCGTACTAAAGTCAAGGTGCAAGATCTGAGTCAATAAAAAATCTTTAATAAAAGCTATTGTATTACTCAATTATTCTTAACTCTGTGTGCTGTATTATACGTCACCCCAAAAATTGAGAAACCGCACGAATTCCCTATACACGCTTGCATCAAAAGTGAAGAAGATTTTACTGATAAAAAATTTAACCAAAATCTGATTAAAAAACTATGTTCCCTTTTAAAGCAACGAGTAAAGCAACGAGAGGCAACATTAATTTCCTTAATTTCCTTAAATACTTTTACAAAATTTTCACTCGTCCGACATCAAAAATGTGGGTTTGGGTAATTGCTTTTTTTAGTGTCAGTGCTTTTGACGGCTGGTTAATCAAACAATCTTCTGTTGTTTCTGTGCCTACAGTCATTTATTTGGCTATTTTTCCCTTAGCTTCTATTATTTCTAGGCGTCTTTCCAAGACTACTTGGAGATTGGTACTTTTTGTAGTTTTTTCACGTTCTATTTTAGCTATTAGTTTATCTATTTTACATTTGCCAAAGCTTTCAGCTTTCACAATAATTATGTATTGTATAAATATTTTATTATTCGCTTTTCTATTGCTTGATGTAACAAGTACCCGTGGAATTGTAGCTCCAGCTTTAACAGTTATTTTGATAATCTTGCTGTGGATGATAATCGGTTGGCAAGTGATTATCCGTTTAGTTTTGTATTGTAATTTAGTAGTGATTTTCAACAAAGCCGCCACAAGGTTAAACAAATATTTAAATAGTTTCAATGCTGCTATGGCTGTTTTGACAGGAACCGCAGCCTTTGGATTGGCACTAGGATGGATGCTGGCTGGCTTATGAATTAGGAGTTTTGCTCAAGAAGACGAGGCAAGGAATCCCCGCAACTTCAGCTAACGGCGAGGAATTGTCTCCTTGCCCCGTCTTAGTCATTAGTCAATAGTCATTAGTAAGAAAAAGCACGATTTTCGTGAAAAACATACTAATGACTAAGAACTAATGACTAATGACTCGAAATCTCCCGGCTTTTTATGAAATTAAACGGAGTGAAAATTTCATAGCCGGGAGATGAGTTAAGTTTTGCGGTAAGATTATAAACTTGCAATCAATCAGGACGCTTGCTGACTGGAGAAGCTATTATGGCCCGGATGTACTATGACGAAGACGGAAATTTAGACCTTTTGGCACAAAAAACCATTGCCATAATTGGCTATGGTTCCCAAGGTCACGCCCACGCCCTTAATCTTAAAGATAGTGGTTTGAACGTGATTGTCGGACTATATCCGGGTAGTAAGTCAGCGGCGAAAGCTGAAGCTGCTGGGTTAACCGTGAAAAATGTTGCCGATGCTGTTAAAGCCGCTGACTTCATTATGATTTTGTTGCCAGATGAAGTGCAAAAAACGGTTTATAAAAACGACATTGAACCCAATCTGGAAGAAGGAAATGTTTTGTTATTTGCCCACGGCTTTAATATTCATTTTGGTCAAGTTGTCCCACCTGAGAACGTAGATGTAGTCATGGTTGCACCCAAAGGACCAGGACACCTAGTACGCCGGACTTATGAACAAGGGGAAGGTGTACCTTGTTTGTTTGCGGTGTTTCAGGATGCGAGTGGTCAGGCACGCGATCGCGCAATGGCATATGCTAAAGGTATCGGTGGTACCCGCGCTGGTATTCTCGAAACAACTTTCCGCGAAGAAACCGAAACCGATTTGTTTGGTGAACAAGCAGTTCTGTGCGGTGGTTTAAGTGCTTTAATTAAAGCTGGTTTTGAAACTTTGGTGGAAGCTGGTTATCAACCAGAGTTAGCTTATTTTGAATGTCTCCACGAAGTCAAATTGATTGTTGATTTGGTTGTGGAAGGCGGTTTAGCTAAAATGCGCGACAGTATTTCCAATACCGCTGAATATGGCGATTATACTCGTGGACCTCGGATTGTAAATGAACAAACCAAGGCAGAAATGCGCAAAATTCTCCAAGAAATTCAATCTGGTCAATTTGCACGAGAATTTGTTTTAGAAAACCAATCTGGTAAACCTGGATTTACTGCTATGCGTCGTCAAGAGGCTGAACATCGTGTTGAAGAGGTGGGTAAAGATTTACGCGCTATGTTCAGTTGGTTGAAGAAGTAATTAACCGTAGATGCACAATCTTTTTTAGACTTATTCCCAGGTTTAACCTGGGAATGTCTTTTTAAGCCAAAGCTCTTCACAATATGGTAAATGCTGCAAAAAATATTTTTTGTGAAATCTATTCGTTGAAAAATAATAAATGATTTTTTAGATTGCTCTGCGGGAAAATTGATAGTACAAGAAAATAGCAATCATTGCGCCTAATACTGCAACGAACAAACCAGGAAGACTCAAAGTTGCAGTAGTTAGTGTGAATGTTCCAGTTTGCAGTACGTTAACTAATGTTCCACCAACGAAAGCACCAACAATACCTAGAACTATTGTCGATAATATTCCGCCACCTTGATAACCAGGATAGATTGCTTTTGCAATAGCGCCAGCTAGAATACCTAAAACGACCCAAGCAATAAGATTCATTATTTTGTCTCCTTTCGTGTCTTTTCTTTATGCATTCTATTTAAACTTATCCAATACTTTTTATTCATCTTTCATAAGAAACAGTTGGAACTTATCTTCAGTTAGAAAACAAAAGTGATGCAAGTCACATCTTAGTATGACTTAATTAATTGTCATCAGTCTAAAGTCATAATTTTATTGGTTTATACCACATTATGCACGAGTTAACAGTTTCAAGTTATGCCCATTGGAGTCTAGGAAATAGAAGCCACGATTTCCTTTTATGTGGTTAATTTGACCTTTATTTCGGTGCATGGGATCGCTACTATATTCAAGACCTGCTTCTTTAACTCGCGCAAAACTTGCATCGAATTCCTGATCACTAACATGGAATGCATAGTGGTGGGGATCAAATTCTTCAGAGTTAGCAAAGTCAAGCGTTAATGACACATTAACCCGCACGACAGCAAAGTGACTCAAGGGAGCTTCTAGCTTGAAACCAAAAAGCCGTATTGTTAATTTATGCGATCAGCTTCGCTGGCTCCTAAAGGAGCATCGCGTCTGAAGAACGCCTCATCCAACACTGTTAACATTTCCGGAGCAGTGTTAGATACTAACCCAGAAAATGACGGTTGGTTTGATTTAGAGGTTTGGGGTAGGCGTCAGCAGATTGTGTTGGGCTTAAAATATTTAAAAGAATTAGGCTTACAAATTTGGTTGTAATTCTTGACATTATTTAAACCGCGTATCATGATTTTTTACAACCTATTGGAGAGAGAAAACGATGGCTCATGCTTGCTGTGGTCCCGGCTACGCTTCTCCTGAAGCAGCAACGAAAGCAGAACGTGAAAAGGTACTATATACAGTTGCACTCTACACAGGTTCAAGTATTGTTGAACCAGATTATCTTGCAACCGTAGACGTTGATCCCAACTCTCCTACATACGCCCAAGTGATTCACCGCCTGCCAATGCCTTATGTTGGTGATGAACTCCACCATTTCGGCTGGAATGCTTGTAGTTCTTGTCACGGCGATGCTAGTAAATCTCGGCGTTTTATGGTGATTCCTGGTCAACGTTCCAGTAGAATTCACATTGTAGATACAGCAAATATCAAAGCACCGAAACTCCACAGAGTTATTGAACCGGAGGAAATCAAGGAAAAAACCAATTTAACAGCCCCTCATACCGTACATTGTCTAGCTGATGGTCATGTCATGATTTCCATGTTGGGTGATAGCGAGGGGAATGGTCCAGGTGGCTTTTTGTTGCTGGATGAAAATTTTGACATTGCTGGACGTTGGGAACGTAAAGCCGACGGTATGCGTTTCAACTACGACTTTTGGTATCAGCCGCGTCACAATATCATGGTGAGTAGTGAGTGGGGTGCACCCAAAACCTACTATCCTGGGTTTGATCTCAACGATGTAACCGCCGGAAATTATGGTCACCAACTGCATTTTTGGGATTGGTCGAAACACGAAATTATCCAAAGTTTTGACTTAGATCAAGAAGGACTCATCCCCTTAGAAGTGCGCTTTCACCATAACCCTGATAGCACTCACGGGTTTGTTGGTGCTGCACTCAGCAGTAATGTTTGGCATTGGCACAAATCCAACGGTCATTGGCAAGTTGAGAAAGTGATTGATGTACCATCAGTGGAAGTGGAAGGCTGGCCCATTCCTGTACCATCACTGATTACCGATATCCTGCTTTCAATGGACGATCGCTACATCTATTTTTCCAACTGGCTGCATGGTGATATCCGCCAATATGATATCAGTGACCCCTCCCATCCTAAACTCACAGGTCAAGTTTGGGTTGGTGGCTTGTTGGGCAAAACTGGCGAAATTCAAAGTCATAAACTGAGTGGTGGACCGCAGATGCTACAACTGAGTCTTGATGGCAAACGGCTTTATGTAACTAATTCTCTGTTTAGCACTTGGGACAATCAGTTTTACCCTGACTTAGCCAAGGCTGGTTCATATTTGTTGCAGATAGACTGCGATACTGAAAACGGAGGTCTGAAAATCAACGAGAATTTCTTCGTTGACTTTGGTAAGGAACCCGCTGGTCCATCCCGCGCTCATGAGATGCGCTATCCTGGTGGCGATTCTACCTCTGATATTTGGGTATAAAAAAGCATATGGCAGGCAAGATGCCTGCCGCAGGAAATATGTATGAAAACATATAAAATTGAACTTGTTAATCGCGACAAGTTTGTTGTCCAAGTTGCAGAAAATCAGTACATCTTAGATGCTGTGGAAGAAGCAGGTTTGCGCTTACCTGTGGGTTGTCGATATGGTGCTTGTATCACTTGTGCGGCGCGTTTGATTGAGGGTCAGGTGGATCACTCTAGAACAGTTGTCCTCAAACCCGCACAGTCAGATCAAGGCTATGTGCTACTTTGCGTTGCCTATCCTCGCTCAGATTGCAAATTTGAAGTGGGTGTAGAGTGCCAGAACAAACTTTACATTAATCCTTTTAAAGGTGGTCGTTAGATAAGCGCTTAACGCTTAACGCTTAACAGGCTTGATGGTCTGGTGGTATCCGTATTTTCTCATTAGTTCATGTCCTAATCTACCTGGCAACTGCTATATCTTCTCATACCATGTCCGCCTAATTAATTATAATTCGGTGCATCTGTGCCAAAACCTAAAAACTCTTTCTCCGGTGCTCCCTACCCCCTGCTCCCGAAGAGCCTTAATGATAAGTCTTTAACCGGACACGATATCATATCGTCTTCTGGACGGGTGCTTTGCGCCATCGCCACCTTTACCATGATTTCTATACCAAAAAAAACGCAAAGGCGCTCTTATCAAACTTTGCGCCTTTGCGTGAGATTTTTTCTTCACCTAATTTTAAGTTGTCAACACCTGCACTGGTAAGCGCTTGAACGCAAGCCGCTCATTCTCGATATCCACAAAGATGGTATCCCCATCATTAAATTCACCACGCAAGATAGCTTTGGCAATCTGAGTTTCTAACTCGCGTTGAATTGCTCGCTTCAGCGGACGTGCTCCGAATACTGGATCATAGCCTACTTCTGCTAAAAAGTCAAGAGCAGCATCGGAAAGTTTGAGAGACATTTTGCGTTGGCGAAGCCCACCGGAGGTATCGCTCAATCTTTGCTGTAGTCTAGCAACTTGCAACTGCACAATTCGGCGCAATTCTTGTTTCTGCAAACTGTGGAAGATGATAATTTCGTCGATACGGTTGAGGAACTCAGGACGGAAGCTATTTCGCATCGCTTCCATCACCCGATGGCGCATTTCATCGTAACGTGAGTCATCTCCTGACACATCTAAGATATACTGTGAACCGATGTTGCTGGTCATGATGATCACGGTATTCTTGAAATCTACCGTATGTCCTTGAGCATCAGTGACTCGACCATCATCGAGAATTTGCAACAAGATGTTAAAGACATCTGGGTGTGCTTTTTCGATTTCGTCGAACAAAATCACCGCGTAGGGACGACGACGAATTGCTTCAGTCAGTTGTCCGCCTTCGTCGTAACCGACGTATCCTGGAGGCGCACCGATGAGTCTGGAAACGGCGTGTTTCTCCATGTACTCGGACATATCTATCCGCACCAGCGCTTCTTCGGTGTCGAACATATAAGACGCCAAGGCTTTCGCGAGTTCAGTTTTACCGACACCTGTTGGACCAAGAAAAACAAAGCTTGCGATCGGACGATTGGGATCAGCAAGTCCAGCGCGAGAACGTTGAATTGCATCTGCGACAGCACTGACTGCTTCTTCTTGTCCAACCACGCGGTGATGCAGTTCATCTTCTAAGTGCAGCAGTCTTTCTTTCTCTGATTCCACCAGCTTGCTGATGGGAATTCCTGTCCACTTGGAAATGACTTCCGCAATGTCAGCTTCAGTGACTTCCTCGCGCAATAAGGACTTTCCACTGCGTTGTGCTTGAGCAAGTTCAGTTTCTACTGCTTCCAAATCGCGATGCAAACTAGTTAACTTGCCGTATTTTAACTCAGCAGCGCGGTTGAGGTCGTAGTCGCGTTCTGCTTGTTGAACTTCCAAGTTGACACGGTCAATTTCTTCTTTAACAGACTGAATTTTTGTGATAATGTCTTTTTCAGACTGCCATTGAGCATTGAGTGTGCTTTGGTCTTCTTTAAGATCTGCAAGTTCTTTGTCTAGTCTTTCCAGACGTTCTCTGGATGCTACATTGCTTTCTTTTTGCAGTGACAGCTTCTCCATTTCTAGTTGCAGAATCTTGCGGTCGATTTCGTCGAGTTCTTCGGGTTTGGAGGTAATCTCCATCTTGAGTCTAGCCGCAGCTTCGTCTACCAAGTCAATTGCTTTGTCTGGTAAAAAGCGATCGCTAATATATCGACTCGACAATGTAGCAGCAGCAACTAAAGAACTATCGGAAATTTTCACACCGTGGTGAACTTCATACCGTTCTTTCAAACCGCGCAAAATGGAAATGGTATCTTCAACAGAGGGTTGATCCACATAAACCTGTTGGAAGCGTCTTTCCAAAGCAGCGTCTTTTTCGATATATTTACGGTATTCATCTAAAGTTGTCGCACCAATACAGCGCAATTCACCCCGCGCCAACATCGGTTTTAACAAGTTACCCGCGTCCATTGCGCCTTGAGTCGCACCAGCACCGACAACGGTATGAATTTCATCAATAAATAAAACTATATTACCGTTCGACTCGGTTACTTCTTTTAAGACTGCTTTGAGACGTTCTTCAAATTCTCCCCGGAATTTTGCTCCCGCAATCAAAGCACCCATATCTAAACCTATGAGCTTGCGGTCTTTGAGGGACTGGGGTACATCACCAGCTATGATACGTTGTGCGAGTCCTTCGGCGATCGCAGTTTTACCAACCCCTGGTTCACCAATCAACACAGGGTTATTTTTGGTACGACGCGACAGAATTTGAATCGTGCGGCGAATTTCATCATCACGTCCAATCACTGGGTCAAGTTTACCTTGACGGGCAGCTTCTGTCAGGTCACGCCCATATTTTTCCAGTGATTGGTATTTACCTTCTGGATTTTGGTCGGTCACTTTTTGGCTCCCACGAATTTGTTTAATAATATTTTTAAGCTTACTTTCGTCTAACCCAAATTCTTGGTACAATTTCTTGCCGAAACGGTCATCTTTAGCGTAACCCAGCAGCAAGTGTTCAATAGAAATATATTCGTCTTGCAACTCCTTACGATAACCGTCAGCGCGGTCAAGAAGAGTATCCAAGCTGCGTCCTAAGTACACAGAACTGCTGCTACCAGAGACTTTGGGCTGAGTTTGAATAAATTGTTCGGTGCGATCGCGCAGTTTTTGCAGATTCACACCCGCTTTGGTAAAAACACCGTTGGCTAGTCCTTCTTGATCCAGCAGTGCTTTCATCAGGTGTTCACTTTCAATCTGCTGTTGTTGATATTGTTTAGCAGTATCTGGAGTGTGGGCGATCGCTTCCCAGGCTTTTTCTGTAAATTGGTTTGGATTAGTTGGTTGCATAGGCTTATATTAGGGCGAGTTACTTTAGGCGCACGCTGTAGTGCAGATAGAACAAGTGTATAGTTTGTTCGTATATCGCCATTGTAAAAAGAGGACGGCAAGTGGCTGGATCGGTGTTCACGTCTTTATTGAGTGGTATTTCCGTCCAATGAGTCTTTGCAGTTAAGAACAACGCAGAACACAGAACGCGCCAAGGCAGAATACAGAATACACAATAGGAGCTGGCGTTGCTGATTTTAAGACCTACACCCCTATACCCCTTGCCCAAACCCCAATGGAAGCGATCGCCCACTCTAATGCTAAAATCAAATGATATTTACCCAAAAAATCAGGAGCCATGACAGTTACAATTACCCCAACAGATAGCTTGGGAGAATTTCTGAAGCTCCCTGAAACAAAGCCAAGCCTAGAATACATCAACGGCGAGATTGTACAAAAGCCAATGCCGAAAGGAAAACACAGCCGTTTACAGTTAAGGCTTTGCAATACAATCAACGAGAACACAGAAAACCAGAAAATTGCTTATGCCTTCCCAGAATTGCGCTGTAGCTTTGGTACACGCTCCATTGTACCTGATATAGCAGTTTTTAAATGGTCAAGAATTCCCTTTGATACCGATGGGGAAGTTCCCAATGATTTTTTATTGTACCCAGATTGGACAATTGAAATCCTCTCCCCAGAACAAAGTTCAAATCGGGTAATTGGGAATATTCTTTATTGCTTACAACATGGTTGTCAACTAGGATGGTTAATCGATCCAGCAGATAGGTCTATTTTAGTCTTTCAACCAGGTCAACAACCAGAATTATTATTAGGTAGCGATCGCTTGTCAGTATTAGAGAATATTGACCTAAACTTAACAGTAGATAGGATTTTTGGTTGGCTGAAGATGTCCGGTGATTAGCCAACAGGATCAGGCACTTGGCGCAATTATACTTCATTTACCGCTTTAATCGCCTTCCTCAGAGCGCAAAGCCCAAAATATTCCGTTATATTGACCAAAATTGGGTCAAACGTACCCAACCCAAATGCGTTCGCCTAGGTTGGTTCCTTTGGAGCATCGCTTGATACTGGTGCGGGAAGTGATGCTAATTTAGTAAAAGTGTCATCTATGTCAACTGCTTATAGCTACAATTACTCATAACGAAATCCCACTTCACAGGATCTACTATCCTCAAAGAATTTTTGCAATACAACCGTCTTGATCGGCTCATGGCTCCAAAAATCTTTACCAGCAGCAATCAAAATGCTCAAATGATAAAGAAAAACCGATTTCCTAGATGGCGCAGCATCTTTTTTGGCGTTCGCACACGCATCCTAATCTGGTACGTTGTGCTGATGGCATTCTCCACATTAGTATCTATCCTGGCAATTCGTGAGGTTCTGCTTGTCCGACTTGAACACGAGGTTGAAAAGTTTCTCACCCAGGAGGTAAAACAGTTTAGACGATTGACCGAGGGGAAGAACCCTAGCACGGCTCAACCTTTCGGGGATGATGTTGCTGCCATTTTTGATGTATTTTTGTCCCGCAACATTCCCCATGAGGACACGTTTTTGATTACGCTGTTGAATGGGAAATTTTATAAATCGAGTCCGCAAGCCTTGCCAATTGGTTTACAGCCCAATTCAGTCCTTATTAAAGACTGGCAGAAGCTCAAACAGCCCAAGCAAGGTAAGGAATTCATCTCAAGTCATACTATCTACTATATGGCTGAGCCGATACTCAAAGGCAAAACTCAGGGTGTCTTTGTGGTCATTTACTCTAGTAGTAGCGCTCATCAGCAGGTGAACCAGGCAGTTGTCGTCATTATTCAGGTGACAATAGCTGTTCTAGCCATAGCATCGGTGCTGGCTTGGGTAGTGGCTGGGCGGTTATTGGCTCCCCTACGCTTACTCATCGAAACAGCGCACTTAATTACCGAATCTGACTTATCTCGACGCATCCCCGTGCAGGGAGTAGACCAAATTGCCGAACTTACCATCACGTTCAATGAGATGTTAGACCGTCTCCAGACTGCTTTCGCCAGTCAACGAAACTTCATCAACGATGCAAGTCATGAACTGCGGACGCCAATCACAATTATCCGAGGTCATTTGGAACTACTGGGTGACGATCCCCAAGAACGACGTGAAACAGTGGAATTAGTGACTGATGAGCTTGATCGCATCAGTCGCTTTGTCGATGACTTACTATTACTTGCTAAGGCAGAGCAACCGAATTTTTTAAACCTACAAACGGTGGATATTAGTTTACTAATTGGGGAACTGTATACTAAAGCCACGGCTTTAGCTCAGCGAGACTGGCGTTTGGAAAACAAGGGTGTAGGGCTGATTGTGGCTGACCGCCAGCGTCTGACTCAGGCTATCATGAATTTGGCTCAGAATGCTACGCAGTACACCAGTGATGAGGATGTCATTGCCCTTGGTTGCGAGCTTTTGAACGGTAAGGTTCGTTTTTGGGTGCGTGACACAGGCGTTGGTATTCCCCTAGCCGACCAAGAACGCATCTTCCAGCGCTTTGCTCGTGGTTCTAGTAGTCCCCGTCGTTCTGAGGGCGCTGGTTTGGGATTGTCTATCGTACGAGCGATCGCAACAGCACATGGCGGTCGAGTAGAACTTAAAAGCAAACTCGCAAAAGGTTCTACATTCACTCTTATCATTCCACTAGATCCACCCTTTGGAGATTCTGTATGACTGATCGGATTCTGATTGCTGAAGATGAACCGCGCATAGCCACTTTCATAGAAAAAGGGTTACGGGCGTCGGGGTTTTCTTCCGCAATTGCCAAAGATGGTCACGAAGCCTTGAGCATGGCTCAAACTGGGGATTTTAACCTCCTGATCCTTGACATTGGTCTACCTGGCAAAGATGGTTGGATGGTATTGGAAGAATTACGCGGTCAGGGCGAACAGATCTCTATCATAATCCTCTCCGCTCGTGACGAGGTAAGTGATAAAGTTGCCGGACTAGAAGGTGGCGCTGACGACTACATCACAAAACCCTTTCGGTTTGAAGAATTGCTGGCACGGGTACGGGCGCGGTTACGCGACAATCGTTTGGTTAGACGACAGGAAGAAACGATTCTTAAAACAGGCAAGATTGTGCTAAACCTGCTGACACGTCAGATTTGGGTTGGGGATCATCTACTCAAGTTATCAGCACGAGAATTTATCCTGGCTGAAACCTTTGTCCGTCATCCAGGACAAGTCATGAGCCGAGAGCAATTGCTAAGTCGAGTTTGGGGCTATGACTACGATCCCGGTTCTAATGTTGTTGATGTCTGCGTTGGTTCCCTGCGCAAAAAGCTAGGTCACGACTACATCGAAACAGTCAGGGGTATGGGCTATCGACTGCGAACATGAAATTTCTCTCATCAAGTTTTCATAAAGAATTAATAAGTATTGTAGAGGATGTTAAAGGTAACTGTAGTAATCAGGGTCTGTTGATTATCACCTACATTTTTTCAGCTTCATACAAGTTGCGTAAAAATGCGAACTAGTATCAAGAAACCAAGAATAGTATTACTGATAACTACAACTAGTATCAGTTAATTGGCTGTGAGATGCCATTTTGAAGGTCAGTAAAGTATGTACATATTGGCTTTGATGCTAGGCGGAAAAATTTAGGTTATTTTGCTCAACAAGTAGAGGATGCTGGTTGAACGATATTATTCTTGGAAAAATGTATTGTGATTAGTATAACTTTCAAGGCTGTAGAAATACTGAATCTGAAATACGGAAAAAGGAAGATGACAATCAGAGACCTCAAAGCTAAACGCTCCATCGTCAACGACCTAGTGGCGTCCGTAGTTGTGTTTCTCGTTGCTCTACCACTGTGCATGGGAATTGCGATCGCTTCCGGGGTTCCCCCAGAACTGGGAATAATCACAGGAATTGTTGGCGGAATGATTGTCGGTACTATTGCTGGCTCTCCATTACAGGCAAGTGGACCGGCGGCTGGGCTTGTTGTTATAGTTTGGGAATTGGTTCAAGAGTATGGCATTGAAATGCTAGGACCGGTTCTTATACTCGCGGGTTTAGTGCAGTTACTCGCGGGGATCTTCAAACTGGGACAGGTTTTCCGAGCAATATCTCCCGCAGTCATCTACGGAATGCTAGCAGGGATCGGTGTACTGATATTTGCTTCTCAATTCCATGTGATGTTTGACAGTAAGCCCAGTGCTCATGGAATCAATAACTTACTTTCTATTCCCAGCGAGTTGTACAAGTCAATTTATCCTGCTACAGGTAACAGCCATTTTATTGCAGGAAGTGTGGCTTTAATTACCATTATTACCCTTCTTGCTTGGGAAAAGTTCAAGCCAAAAAAATTAAAATTGCTACCAGGCTCCTTGATCGCTGTTGTGATTGCAACTGCGATCGCCTCTGTGATGAAGTTGCCTATTCAGTACGTCAATGTACCCGATAATCTTGTCAGCAGTATTCACCTGCCAAAGTTAGAGAACTTGATTGGTGTATTCAAGCCCTCTTTGCTGTTGCAAGCCGTAGCACTCGCCTTTATCGCCAGTGCAGAAAGCCTACTCTCAGCGGCGGCGGTAGACAGACTTCAGCACGAATCAAAAACTGACTTCGACCGCGAACTCGCAGCCCAAGGCTTTGGTAACATAATTTGCGGCGCATTAGGAGCGCTACCAATGACGGGTGTGATTGTCCGCAGTTCTGTTAACGTGGAAGCAGGAGCCAAAACCAGATTATCTGCGATTCTTCACGGAGTCTGGCTATTCGCTCTTGTTGGTATTGCACCTTCGGTACTAAATCTCATTCCCACTTCCAGCCTTGCGGCAATTCTAGTGGTTACAGGCTACAAGCTGGTGAAAGTAGAGAATATCCGCAAGCTGCAACGATACGGGCGTATCCCTGTATTCATCTATTTTGCCACCTTGGGCGGAATTCTCACTGCTGACTTACTGTTTGGCGTATTACTCGGTCTTGTGCTGTCAGCAGTTAAGTTAATATACAAAGTTTCCCACCTCTCTATCCATGTCTTTGCGGATGCAAACGACCACCGCATTGATGTGTATTTGGAAGGTATGGCTACATTTATTCGCCTACCTCATCTTGCCAAAGTCCTTGAGCAGATTTCCCCAGGCAAGGAAATTCATATCCACCTACAGATGCTGAGCTATATTGACCATTCCTGTCTTGACTTTTTGTCGATGTGGGAAGAGCAACAGGAAAACAAAGGAAGCACTGTGATCATGCAGTGGGATCGGTTGGTAGAACGCTACAGCAAACCACTTGTCTATGGGCGATCGCCCGAAGAGGACAAGCCAAGCCAATCGCACTTAACTGTCTAACAGTTTTAACTGAACTATTTCGTGTATTTCAACAAAAGGGAAATTGTGTATGAATACGATAGATGCAATAGCATTAACATTACTTAATACTATTGTTTGTTTTACTTTGCCCAAACTTTTGTCTTTAATGACGCCTGGTAAAAACAAACGTACTGCACTTGATTCTCGTTCCCAAACTCAGCCTGGGAATCGTCTCAAAAGAGGTTCCGCCTCGTATATTTACACCTTTGCTAGCAATACGCCAAGGGCGTCTGCGCGAAGTGCGATACGCGTAGCGTCAAGCGTTCGACTCAGCGCTTACGCCGAAGTCCAAAGGCTTATCGCTTCAAGGATTGTCGATAGTTAATTTCAATTCTTGCACCTCGCCCAAGTACGCTTAGATATTGCACAATTCTCACGTCTTGCACTCTCGTCCGCCTGGGATTGAAATCCCAGTCTCATAGGCAAAGTCATCTAAAAGATGACTGCATGAGCTTTTCAGTCTACTTTAGTAGACTTGGACTGTCAGCCTTGGAATTGATTCCAAGGCGGTTGAAATGAGCTAATCTTTTTCTCGTTCCCAGACTCCGGCTGGGAATGCCCATGCTGAGGCTCAGCCTCACCTCAAGGAGGGACTACGAAACTTGACTGCGATCAAACAACCACTCATCACCAACTATCTCCTCTAAGCGTTGAATCAGTCGGGGAAGAAAATATTCCGGATCATCCAACCTTTGCTGGAAAAACCAAGTCTCAAACGCTTCCTGCGTCTCAATTCCTCGAGCACCCGCCGCCGCTGATAACATCGTGACACTCAATTCCTGGAGTTTCTCTAACTGCGGATGTCCTTCGCCACCAAGGTTGCAAAAGAATGCTGCCGTTATCCCAAGCAAGGCTTCCAGTTCATCGCCTTGAGGTACTGCGTGATACAAAGCATAGTTGACCGCAATTGTATCTGCTAAAGGGGTTTGAATTCTCAGCGTCAGCCAAATTGCTTGAGCCAGGTAAACCAAACCGTTATCATCTGCTAAGCCTAAGTTACTCAGAACTGTCACCAAATAACCATAAGCACGAACCTGTGCAAATGCCGAAGCGGCTTGCAGATTTAAGTCTAACTGCTTAGCTTTATCTCCTGTTTCACCTGCCCAATAAGCCAGATTTGCCTGGGTAAGGGCTTTGCCACCGACATCGCCAATCCGCTCATATATTTCCAAACATTGTTGCCAAAGTGCGATCGCTCTTTCGATGTCCCCTTGTTGGGCAATCACCCCTGCCATGTTGTTCAGGATAACGGCTTTACCACCGACATCGCCAATCCGCTCATATATTTCCAAACATTGTTGCCAAAGTGCGATCGCTCTTTCGATGTCCCCTTGTTGGGCAATAAACCATGCCATGTCGTTCAGGGTTGTGGCTTTACCACCGACACCGTTAATCCGCTCAGCTATTTCCAAGGATTGTTCCCATAGTGCGATCGCGCGTTCGATGTCTCCTTGTTGGGCAATCACCCGTGCCATGTTGCTCAGGATAGCGGCTTTTACTTCTAAGTCTGCTTCAGGGCAAAGCTTTAAAGCTTGCTGATAATGGGCAACAGCATCCTCAACTTTGCCCAAAAACGTTTCCACAGCGGCGATGGTTCCCAAAATGCGATAGTCCACAAACTTTTTCAGGAGTGGTTCACAAAGCTGCCCAATTTCCAAAAATCGGGAAGTCTTCAGCCAGCGATTTGCAATCCTATGCCCAACGCTGACAGCAATTTCCTGCTCCCCAGCCAGCAGTCCCAAGCGCACAATCTCCAGTCCTTGCTCTTCCCTATGTTCCTCAGACTCCTCCCACCACACTTGATAAATTTTCCTTGCTGCTCGCTGTCGCGTTGTTTGCCACTCTTCCTCACTCAATAACGGTTCCAGCAATAATTCTAAAATCGTCGTCACTCGATATTCTCCAGTTTGGCTGGCGTGAGTCGTGGCAGATTCAACTAAGCTGAGGCTGACGAGTTTGGGCATAACCGCCAGGGAATCAATTTCCTGGCTCATAGTCCAAGTCCGCTCAAGCGGACTAGAAGTTCCCTCTGCTAAATCTTCAGTCCTCTAAAGAGGACTTTCACTATTAGCCTGGGACTTTGAGTCCCAGGCGTTCAAGGAAATAGCCCTAACAACATCCTCCGTCACTGGCAGGTGAAACACACTCAACCTAGCCAGAAACTTTTTTTCTCCATCTTCCAACCCACTCAACAGCGTTTTCGCCAAAATATTTTCCCGAAACTCCCGCTGCGTATTCTCCAACCGCGTCAACAACTCATCTGATTCTAAACCCGGTTGCTTCTTAACTACATCCAACAGTCATCTCAACAAGCGGGGATTGCCGTCGGCTATTTTAATTATCCGCTGTTCGTCTACCTGTTGCTTGACTTCTTTGTCTAATTCCCGGTAGATTTTATCAACATCCGCCGAATTCATCGCCGCCAAAGATTCTAAATGCAGTTGGTGCGGTGGTAAGGTATCTTCTTTGAGGTAGCGACAGGTAACAATTAACCGACTCTCAGCGCCATTTTCCTCCAGCGCTGCACAAATCGCTTCTAAAATCCGGTAAGCTTCCGTCGTCATCCGCAGTGAATTATCTTCAATATTCGCTTTCGGGATGTTTTGCTCAAAGTCATCCAGCACCAACAACAACGGACTATCAATTTCTTCTGCTTCAATTCTCTCAAAAAAGTTTTGCAGTCGCCCTTTGAGAGAAACTTTTGGTTCATTTAGCAATGCGGGCACATCTGCAAACCGCTCAAACTTACGGGAAAGTTTATTGAGTAAGCCTACCTCATCCAAAGGTTCAATTAACACCACCCGCTCAAAATTCTGACGCTGTGCCTCGACTCGCGTACACAACCGCGCCGCCAAGGAACTCTTACCCAGTCCACCCATCCCAGCAATAAATACACCGATGTTGTCGCTGGTTTCTCGTAATGCTTGCAAACACCGTTGTAGCGGGCGTCTGCGTCCAACAAATTCTGAGCGACTAGCGACTTTCACGATATTGTTTTCATCCAGAAATTCGCTTTCCGGCTGTGTAGATTTCAGCTTTTCCCGCTTTTTGGTTCTCAGCGGTGTCACCAGTTGCTCAATTTGGCGCGTATCTCGATAAATCCGCAACAAATGCCAGTCGGAGCATTTTTGAGCAATCATTTCCTGTTGCGCTGCTTTTACTGCTCCTTCTACCGTTTCCCCCGTTGCCAAAGCTTGATAAAATGCTTGTGCCGCAATAATACCCGTCCGATCATACACCGGACGCGCCCAACCTAAAACAACACCCGCCCCCATCTTCACCAAAGCCTGCGCCATTGATGGGACTGTTCCCCGGTTGGCGACTTGCCCAGTGTGACAGCCAGAAAGAAAAATCACTTGTGGGAAGCGTCCCCGAAAGGCTTTCGCCAAATCCTCCACGGTAGTCAATTGTACCTTACCCACCTCATCTTCGGTGATGAAACACGGGGTATAATCCTTAATTTTTCTGCTTTTTGGCAGCAAACCCCCGAAATCTTCCTGAGTATAAATTATCCCGTGTCCGGTCAAGTGAAAGACATCAAAATAGTCTTCCTCATAAGATTTCACTAAATTAGTTAATTCCTGAACCGAGCCGCTTTCTTCTACAATCAAAGCTAGGGGTTGGTCTTTAGTTGCTTGCAGAATATTTGTTTCTTCCCGCTCATAATCAAGCACAGAAACCCTTGGATCTTCCGGCGAAGTCGCCATGAACAGCAACCGCAAAGGACGATTTTGCACGCCAGCCACATTCGTATTACGCTGCTGCACTGAACGCACAGGCAATACTGCTATATCCTGCAGTTCTAGTAAAAATCCTGTGCCATCATGTAGCAATTCCCACGGCAAATGAGCGAGTCCCAGCGCCACCCGTTGTGTTTCCGGGTTCAACCCCTGCGCCTCACTGGTTTGAATCAAATCCAGATAAATTGTCTGTTCTTCAGCCTCATCCAGCGCCCTTCTGAGCCATCCTTGCTTACCATCTATCCATTGGTAAAGTTGGCGTCCTATCTGGAGAAGTAAGGATGGGCGATCGCTCTCATGAGAGTAGTAATTTTGCTCACATTCATCAATTAGTTTACTCAATTCTGCTTGATTCAGAGAACGTGAGCCATAATCACAGCGTAGTTCAAAAGTTTGCTGTTGAGTGAGGGCGAAGGTGAAGGTCAGGGGCATGACTTGAACTTGTTGATTTTACAATTATAGCAGTTTTCGGTTGAGTCCAATACAGTCTGGTAAAATTAGACAAGGGTA